>CABXQD010000001.1 GCA_902514275.1 uncultured marine group I thaumarchaeote
AAATTTATCTATTTAACATTTTTTAATAATTATTAGTCAAAAACATTAATTTTTTAAAATTATTTCAATTATTTTTAAAAATAATCGATCTATAAATTACGAAATTGAATTTTCAAATTATTGAAATTAACAGGTAAAGTTGCTCTAATTACAGGTGGCAGTAGAGGAATAGGATTTGCCATAGCAAAAATTCTATCAGAAAATGGAGCATCAGTTGTAATTACATCAAAAGATTCAGAAAAAATAAAAAAAGCAGAATTAGAAATTTCTAATTCATTAGGAATTTCATGTGATATTAAAAAAAAGAATGAAGTAAAAAATGTGATAAATAAAACAATTGAAAAATTTGGCAAATTAGATATCTTAGTAAATAATGCAGGAATATTTCCAAAAATAAAACAATTACATGAAATTGATGAAGAAGAATGGAATGAAGTGTTAGATGTTAATTTGACAGGACAATTTAGATTTACTAAAGAAGCAATACCACACTTACAAAAAACATCTGGTTGTATTGTAAATATTTCATCAGATGCAGGTTTGAAAGCATATCAAGGATTTAATGCTGATGCATATTCTGCATCAAAAGCTGCTTTGATTGTTCTAACAAAATGTTGGGCATTAGAATATGCTAAGGAGAAAATTAGAGTAAATTGTATTTGTCCAGGAGTGGTAGATACAGATATGACAAAGCCATTTTTAAAAAATCAAAAAGATATAGAATTTATGAACAATGAACATCCATTAGGTAGAATTGGTCAACCTGAAGAAATAGGAAAAGCTGTATTATATTTTACATCAAATGATGCGTCATGGGTTACCGGAGCTATTCTCACAGTTGACGGTGGAGAATCCATTAAATAAATTCACATGAATTTAATACAACCCAAAATTACGAAGTGTTATGGAAGATAAGAAAAAATTTAGAGCTAAACTAATCATTCTCTTAGGAGCAATTTGGATAGTAATCACGTTACCATTACCATGGATTGTCAATAATCCTGCAGTTTCAGACGCTCAATTTAACACAGTTTTAGGAATAATTGGAGTTATGTCAATTCCATTTATCATGCTAGGAATTGCTTGGTCATTAAAACCAGAATTAACTACATAAGGAAAATTATAATTGAATAATATTCCAATTTCTAATAAAATTCCTGAATTAGATATTGCAATCAAGGCGGCACAAGAGGCAAGTAATGCAATTTTAGAAATTTATCAAAAAGGCTACAATACATTCACAAAAACTGATGATTCACCAGTTACAGATGCAGATTTGAAAAGTAATAAAATAATTAAAGAAATTCTCTCAATTACAAAACATTCAATACTTTCTGAAGAAGATATTGATGATCAAAATAGATTATCAAAAGATACAATTTGGATTATTGATCCTCTTGATGGAACTTCTGATTTTATTGACAAAACGGGAGAATTTACTGTAATGATCGCATTAGTACAAAATAAAAAACCAATTCTTGGGGTTATTTCATGGCCAACAGAAAAAACATTATTTGTTGCACAAAAAAATTGTGGTGCATTTAGATATTCAAATGATAAATGGGATAAAATTTCAGTTACTAAAATAGATGAAATGTCTAAATGTAGAGCAGTAGGATCTAGACATCATTTATCAGATAAAGAAAAAGAGTTCATTGAAAAAATTGGTATAGAAGATTTTACCAGTATAGGTAGTTCACTAAAAGTTGGAAAAATTAGTTCCGGTCAAGCTGAAGCTTACATTACAACAACAAACAAAATGAAAGAATGGGATACAGCTGCATCTTATTGTATTATTTTAGAAGCTGGTGGAAAGATGACAGATATGTTAGGAAATGATTTAAAATACAATAACAAAAATGTACATCATCAAAATGGTATTTTAGTTACTAACGGATTAATTCATGAAAAAATATTACAAGAATTTAAAAAATTAGAGTAGGTTTCTTTCGTTAAGAAAGTCCTTTACTTTATTTGCACTATCTGTAAGTGGTTCATGTTCAGTATCAATTACTAAATCTGCTTTTTCTGGAGCTTCGTAAGGATCATCAATTCCTGTAAATCCTTTAATTTCTCCTTTTCGTGCCTTGGCATACATGCCTTTGACATCTCTTTCTTCACATTTTGCTAATGAACACTTAACATACACTTCTGCAAATTGGTCACCTGCAGCAATAATCTCTCTAGCATTTTCTCTATTTTCAACATATGGTGAAACTAGAGATACTACACTTGGAACACCATGATTTAGCAAAAGCTTAGCTAAATGAGCAACTTTTTTGTTATGCTCATCACGTCCTGCTTTTGAGAAATCCTTTGGCGAGAACCATTCTCTTAGTTCATCACCGTCAAGCATTGCCAAATTTGGAATATCTTTCTGCAAATCTTTTACAATGGTAGTCTTACCTGAACAAGGAAGACCAGTCATCCAAAGAATGAAAGGTTTCATGTACAAAAATATCAGAATTACCAATAAAGAGCTTACGTTAATTTTTGGCCCAATCTTGATTTTCTAAATATTCAATTTCCTTTATCATATCTTCCATTTTTTTTGAAACTGTCATCACTGATTTGAATTGTTCATACATTTCAAATTCCTCTTCTTTAGAAATAATTTCAGCCTCTGCTTTATCAAAGAAATTTTCTTCTTTTTTCATGTGATCCATAAGATAAATTGAATATGTTTTCAAAAATCTGGCAACAGGTTCTCGTGCATCTTCACCATTTTTCCATCGTTTTACATGTTTTTTTATTTGAATTGCAATTCTTCTTGAAAATTCATGCTCAATGAGTAGTGCACGTATTTCTTGTTTTAAATGATCATAACTTGCGACACAGGGAAAATACGAATCTTCTTCCCGTGAATAATGAATTGAATCAAAAAATTCTTCAATAATTATTGTAATTTTTTCTAAATCAGAAATTGGAATATTTTTACCTGCATAAAGATCAGTATAACATTTTATGATGACTTTATCTAAACGTCTGATTTGTTTATGATCCTCACGTAATGAATCAGTTGCACTCAATAAGAGAAGTGATTATTATATTGGATTTAATGTTTTTTCTAAAAATCAAGAATACTCATGAAAAATTCAGTTTACTTTTTAACCATATAGAATTTCAATCAATTAGTAATGAATGCAATTACTTTATCAATATTAAATTTGATTACGTCACAAATAGAAGATTTTTCATTATCAAAAATTGATTCAGCATTTATTTTAAATAAATTTACAGAAATTCAAAATTCAATTTCTACATTATCAATACAAGATGAACCAATTGCCACTGCTCCCATAATACTACTGGCTGCAGGTGTTGTAATATTTCTTGGAGTTGCTGGAGAAGCATTTTTTAAAAAAACAGGAATCCCAGATGTAGCATTTTTAATGATTCTCGGAGTCATTATTGGTCCAGTATTAGGTATAATTCAAGCTGAAGCTGTAATTCAAGTTGTACCATATTTTGCTGCACTTGCATTAATAATTATCATGTTTGATGGTGGACTGAATTTAGATATCAAACATGTGATAAAAACTGCTCATTATTCATTTACACTAGCAATTGTTGGTTTTATTTTATCAGTAATAATAATTTCAGTTGGTGCTCATTATGTACTAGAATGGACATGGTTAGAAAGTATTTTGTTAGCTTCAATTGTTGGAGGTAGTAGTTCAGCAATTGTTTTTGGTTTAGTAAGAAATATCAGAATTTCAGAAAAAACTAAATCAATTCTAAGTTTTGAGTCAGCAGTAACAGATATTCTTGCTACAATTATTGCATTTATTTTATTTGAAGCTGTACTTGCAGGACATTTTGACTTACAAACATTACAAGAAACAATTGGTAGAGCAGTAGTAGTTGGTTTAGTTCTAGGATTTGGTGTGGGAATACCTTGGATGTATATTTCAACCAAATTTGGCAATGCTCAACATGCTTACATGCTTACATTAGCAATTTTATTTGTATTATTTTTCTTAGCAAATTCATTTGGAGAATCAGGAGCATTAACTGCACTAGTATTTGGTTTAATGATTGGTAACAAAAGGCATCTTTCCAGAATTCTTAGATTTAAAGTTCCAAGAATTGAAATGGATGATCCAACACATAATCAATTAACATTTTTGGTTAGATCATTTTTCTTCGTATTCGTTGGATTAATGGCAACATTTGGACAAATTGAATATATGATATTTGGTATTGTTATTACAATTGCAGTCTTTGTGGGTAGAGCAGGGGTTGTAAAAGCCGTATTAACAAAGAAATTTTCTAGATTAGACAAGTCTGTAACAAATTCGATGATTCCAAGAGGATTAGCTGCTGCTGTACTTGCAACTTATCCAATTACAATGGGATTACCAAATGCTGAGGCATATCCACAAATGATATTTTTCATTATTTTATCATCAGTAATTATTACAACAATAGGATTAGGAAAATCAAAGAAAATTCCACCACCAGATTCAATTCGAGGTGGATTTGTAAAACCGTCAGATGATTCGTCAGATGATGAAAATATTACTGAAGAAGTAGATGAATATCATGGAAAATTTGATGGTGGATTTGTAAAATCGTCAGATGATTCTAATAGGTAGTAAATTTTTCTTTAATTTTTTTTAGATATTCGTTATTGTAATCATTAAACATTTCAATTTTTGGTTGATCTAAAGCCATAGCTCCAGGTCTAGTATTGACATGTTTTTGAGAAATTTTTTGTTGTTCTAAGATATTTTCCAAATCTTCTTTTGAAATTGATTCTAAATTTTTATTTAAGATTTCAAGTTCTTTTTCAAAAATAATTTTAATTTCAGAAATGGATGGTTCAGAACCAATAATTTCTTGAGTCATTATATTTCCAAATACTTTTTTTGTTAATTCTAACAATGTTTTGTTAAAAAATTAGCGATATAAATTCAATTTGATAGTTCTCATGATAAGAAATAATGATTATGCTGGTTCGCCCAGAAAATGTACAGTATTATTATTTACAACGACTGTTCTATCTTTTGGAATATGGTATAATTTTTTTGAGCCATTTGGTGATTGAACAATAAGTTTTGAAAATGGATCTTTAAGGGATTTGTAGAGGATTCCTTTATCTCCAACTGATTGAGACCAATGGACTCCATTTACAAAAGAAATGGTTTGAAATTTAACTACTTGATATGAATAGACCATTTTCAATTAATTATTAATAATTGCACTCATTAAGGATTTGCCTCCAATTAAGGCTGCAATTGATAATCCTACATTTGCTAAAATATTAACAATAAATGAAACATATTGATTATTTTCAAGTAAATTACTAGAATCAAGTGCAAAAGCAGACATGGTAGTTAGTGAACCACAAAAACCTACAGCAGCAAATAAAGAATATTTTGAATCAAGATGCCATTGTTGTGAAAGTACAACAAATACTCCAAGGATAAAAGCTCCAGCAATATTGACTATCAAAACGTTAACAGGTAATGTATTGAAAATTAACGGCGATTCAATAAGCTTGTATCTTAGAAATGCTCCAAGAACAGAACCTATACCGAGAAAAACAAATTCCAAACCTTTCATTTACTATGAAATAATCATTAGAGCTTATTAGTGATATTATACAAAACCAAAGTCTACAGTTTTTATAGCTTAACCTGATTTTGAAATTTATGACAATCAAACTACGATGTAATGACTATGGATACGAATGTGATCTTGTTTTAGATGAAGAATTGACTGTAGGTTTAATTGAAAAATTAAGAGATCATTTTGAAGAAGAGCATGGACTTGATTATACAATTGAAGCAGTTACACAAATGATTACTAATCGTGGACACTCTTTAGAATCAATTAAAAAATAAAAAATTTTTAATTAAACTTACTTTGGCATATTTACTAGTACAATAATTGCAGCACATATACCCATTAAAGCATACATGTATTTTCTATATTTTGGATCACTTGTTCTCATAGTATTATTTTAAAAGTTATAGGATTTAAAAATTAATATTATTTTTGAGGAGTTGATAGTTTACCTAATACAACATTTCTAACTTTAACCATTTTTCTTGCCAGCATAAATCCACCTGCAGTCATAGAACTCCCAACAACGATATGAAGCAATCCTAAATCTGCATTTAATAAAACATATGCAAGACCAACAATCATTAACAATACACCAAAAGCTGCAAAAATAGCCATCATTACCGGAACTCTTGAAGGAACTGGAGGCAAATAAGGTTCATCAGTATATTTAGCAGAAGATGCTTCAATATCTACAATGTCTTTACAGACATCGCAGCAACGATGACGTTTTTTGTTTTGCCATGTTGTAGTTAAGAAATAAAAATTCTGGTGACATGAATCACATGATCTCTTAGGAAGAGTTATTCTTCCATGATCATCAAAATCTTGACCCATTTTTTTCATACATTCTCTACAAAAATATCCAGGAATACGCCATTGTTTTTGAAAATTATATTTTTTAAAGCCCAGTGCAACATTACACCCAGTGCATGAAGTCATGTTATGCTCCTTCTGATTTCTGTCCACTAAAGACTTTTGCTATGCCTTTTCTTGCCTCGATAATTGGCAAGAATATGATGATTGCTGATGCAATTGATACCCATGCAACTGATATTGCTACCCATACAGCATAAGAACCTAGTTCAAATACATATCCTGATGCAATTAATGGCATTGGCCATGCGATGATAAGGATTAAAGTCATGATACCGCCTCCTTTAAGACTAAACTTGAAGGCTCTCTTCAATGTCTCTTCATCTTCTGCGTTTGCGGCTTGGTCAGCAGCAGAGATTTCGACAAGAGTAATCTTTGTTTTAAGATCATTCCAATCAAATGTTTTGCCTGCTGCAAGACTTCCAATTATTGCAATTATACCACCTGATAGGATTGCGGTAATATTTGCAAATAGCATAGCGTAATTGTTACCAAGACTAGCTAAGTCAATAACACCACCTGATTCGACAAAACCACCTGCACCAGATGCTGTTATTACCCATACAGTTGTTGAACAGAATAATCCAATAACCGCTCCCGCTGTTGCGGCAACTTTGTTGGTTTTGGACCACAGTATCGTCAGTGCGATTGGAATTACTGCCGAACCAATCAAGATACCCATTGCTAAGTAGACGAATCCAAGACTTAGACCCATGCTAAGTAGTACTACAGCTAGACCACCCATACCAAGCCCGAACGCAACAATAGTTGCCCTAGATACTTTGACAAGTTGTTTACCTGAAGCGTTAGGATTCTTGTATGTTCTATACAGATCATATGTTACCAGTGAGGATACTGCGATTAATTCTGCAGATCCTGCAGAAGTTACTGCCATGAATAACATTGTTAATACCATAATTGCTCCAATTTCTCCCATTAGTGCAGTTGCTGCAGCTGGAACTACTAAGCCCATTTGAGCTTGTTGCATAGTAATATCCACATCAAGCGCAACCGCCGTCAGACCCATTGTAGTTGCAAGTGTAAATGGAATTGCAAACCAACAAAGTCCTCCAAGTAAGAAGCCTTTTACAGTTGATCCTGGTTGAGCAGCAATTGCTCTTTGCCAGTATGCTTGGTCTACAAAGACAGTACCAAAGTTTCCGACTATGTTAATGATACCAAACATCAAACCACCTGCTGATGCCATAGTCAAGAAGGCTCCTGCGGCATTACCCTCAACAGGTCTTATTTCAGCTGCTTGTACTAATTTATCGTACATTCCTTCTATACCACCAGTAATGTCGGTGTTAATGTAGACTGCTGAGACAAAGGTCAAGATGACTACGAATATGATAATAGTGTGCATATAATCTGCAACGAAAGTTGCTTTTAGTCCTCCGACTAAAGTGTAAATCATAACACCGATTGGAATTAAGAATGCTGCTAGTGAAATATCCATTCCAGTTAAACCATTGACAACTGCTGAACCTCCAAGTAGAAGCATTGCAGTTACAATCATGTTAGTCATAAGTGCAAATACCAAGAATATTTTGTGAGAACCATTACCATATCTTGCACGAATAATTTCTAAGAAGGTATGTGCATTTGGTGCTTTTCGTTTTAATTCAATAGCTAAAATTCCGAATAATAAAACCTGAATTGATGCGCCTGCTGCGTACCAAAATGGACCACTGATACCATATTGATATGCTACAGTAGATGATTGTAGTAAAGTTGCAGCCCATGTCCATGCTGAGACAATTGCTGCTGCAGTAAGACCAGTTTTGATAGTTCTTCCTGCTGTGTTAAACATTTCAGAAGTTTGACTAACTCCTAGGTATTTTTCTTCAATTTTTACTTCAACTGTAATGATTACAGCAAATACCATTCCTAGACCAACGACAATAGCCCAACCAATCCACTCTGGCAAAGCCTCTCCAACTGCAAATCCTTGAGAGATTTCACCTGCTGCGTATACGGATTGAGGAATACTAGACACAGTAATGACGGCAATCAAAGCAAAAATCGACAACGCATAGAGGGATCTTGTTTTGGACACTAGGAAATATAATGCCAACATATACTTAAGGATTTTAGAAAAAATGTCGACGTCGACAATTTCAAAATAAATTCAAATTTTGAAAATGTTTTAAAATAAGTGGTATAATCTTCCTAAAGATAATTTTGTTGCAGGATTGGTTGTAGTAATTTTTCCGTCAACTTTTACCTCATAAGTTTCTGGATTCACATTAATTTCTGGCGTTGCATTGTTGTACAACATGTCCTTCTTTCCAATAGAACGACAATTTTTTACCGCAACCAATTTTTTATTACAATTAATTTTTTCTTGCATTCCATTATCTAATGCTAATTGAGATGTAAAAATTACAGATGTTGATTGTACTGCTTTACCTAATGATCCAAACATAGGTCGATATAATACTGGTTCAGTAGTTGGAATAGATGCATTTGGGTCGCCCATCAAAGAATAAGCAATGAATCCACCTTTGATTATCATTTTAGGTTTTACACCAAAAAATTGTGGAGACCAAATTACAATATCAGCTAATCTTCCAGGCTGTAAACTTCCAACATAATTAGAAATTCCATGTGTAATAGCAGGATTAATTGTGATTTTTGCGATGTATCGTTTTACTCTGAAATTATCATTTTCAGAATTATCTTCAGGTAAACTTCCAGTCATTTTTTTCATTTTATCTGCAGTTTGCCAATTTCTTGTAGTAACTTCTCCAACTCTTCCCATTGCTTGACTATCTGATGACATCATACTAAGAACTCCAATATCATGCAAAACATCCTCTGCAGCAATTGTTTCTCCTCTTATTCTAGATTCCGCAAATGAAATATCTTCAGGTACTGATGAATTGAGATGGTGACAAACCATCATCATATCAAGGTGTTCTGCTAATGTATTTACAGTAAATGGACGTGTCGGGTTTGTTGAAGATGGAAGAATATTAGGTTCACTTGCAACTTTTAAGATATCTGGAGCATGTCCACCACCTGCACCTTCAGTATGATAAGTATGGATTGTTCTACCTGCAATTGCTGCAATTGTATCATTTACAAATCCACATTCATTTAGTGTATCAGTATGTATAGCAACTTGAGTATCAGTTTTATCAGCTACATTCAACGCAGAATTAATCGTTGCAGGGGTTGTCCCCCAATCTTCATGTAATTTTAATCCACAAGCTCCAGCTTCAACTTGTTCAAATAATGCAGGTTCAAGAGAATCATTTCCTTTTGCAAGAAAACCAAAATTCATTGGAAAATCATCTACAGATTCAATCATTCTATGAATATTCCATTTTCCAGGAGTACATGTTGTAGCATTAGTTCCATCAGCAGGACCAGTTCCACCGCCAATCATGGTTGTGGTTCCATTACAAATTGCATGTGTTGCTTGCTGTGGAGAAATAAAATGAATATGGGAATCAATTGTACCAGGAGTACAAATTGTATTTTCTCCAGCAATAATTTCAGTATTAGATGAAATAATCATATCTATATCATCAGCAATATTTGGATTCCCAGCATTTCCTACACCTACAATTTTTCCATCCTTTACACCAATGTCAGCTTTGATAATTCCTAAAACAGGATCTAAAATTATTGCATTTGTAATAACTAAATCAAGTGATTCATCTCTAGATACACCACTAGCTTGTCCCATTCCATCTCGAATACTTTTCCCACCGCCAAATACAGATTCATCACCGTATTTGATCAAATCTTTTTCAATTTCAATAATTAAATCAGTATCAGCAAGACGAACTTTATCTCCAGTTGTAGGGCCAAACAAATCAGCATAATTTTTTCTAGAAATATTTAGAGTCATAATTCCATTCCTCGAAATCCTTGTTCTTTTGCTTTAGAAAATGCTTCATTTTGTTTTTCTGATAATGGACCATTAACTAATCCACTAAATCCATAAACAATTCTTTTTCCAGAAAATTCTGTTAATTCTATTTTTTTACTATCTCCAGGCTCAAATCTTATAGAAGTTCCAGCTGCAATGTTCAGATGAAATCCATAAGATTTTCTTCTTGGAAATTCTAATGCTTTATTCACTTCAAAAAAATGTGCATGAGATCCAACTTGAATTGGTCTATCACCAGTATTTTGAACATCTAAGGTGATTGTTATTTTTTCAGTATTTGCAATTATTGGTTCTTCAGATAAAAAATATTCTCCAGGAATCATTTTAGTTTTCACCTATGGGATCATGAACAGTAACTAATTTGGTACCATCATCAAAAGTAGCTTCAACTTGTATGGAATGAATTAATTCTGGAACACCTGGCAATACTTGATCTTTTTTCAAAACTTGTTTTCCAGAACTCATTAATTCTGGAACAGATCTTCCATCTCTTGCACCTTCTAGTATATGATCAGAAAGAATTGCTACAGCTTCAGGATGATTTAATTTTAATCCACGACCCTGTCTTTTACGTGCTAATTCTGCAGCAACAAAAATATTTAATTTTTCAATTTCTCTAGGTGTAAGCATCAATGATTAAAGTATTCAATTACTGTATATAATAATTAAAAAGATAATTACCAAAGGATTACCTTATGAAAATAAGACAATAATCATGATTAACATTAATTCAGTATTAGGAAATATTTTCAAAGAAACTAGTTTAAGAAATGAAAATTTTGAAGAAATAAAGATTTCACGAGTTGATTTAGAAAAAAGAATTCTACGAAAAAAAACAGATTCCGGTATAGATATCGGAATAAATCTAGATTCAGGAGTAAAACTTCAACATGGAGATGTTATTGGAAATGATGAAGTAAAAATTGTTATTAAACAAATGCCTGAACAAGTAATTTCAGTAAAATTAAAAGAAAATGATCAAAATATAGCCATTTTATTAGGTCATATTATTGGAAATAGGCATAGACCAATTGAATTAAAGGAAAAATCAATTGTGTTTCCAATTCAAGAAGATTCAGAATTAGAAATATTTCAAAGATTATTTAAAGAAATTATAGACCATATTGAATTAAAAATAGAAAAAGCTATATTTTTGCCTCATACTAGTGCTGATGTACATGAACACTGATGAAATTAATGAAGAACTTGCAGTTATGCAACTTTCAGATTCATTTTTTCCTACCGGTCTTTATTCAACATCAAATGGTTTAGAATTCCTTTTTTCAAAAAATGAGATTAAAGGAATAGAAGATATTAAAAAAATGATTAGAGTGAATATTGAACAACAAATAGGACCTTCAGATTGTGTTGCACTTGAGAATGCACTTGAGAATGCTGAAAAGAAGAATTTTGAAGAAATAATCCAAGCAGATGAAATGGCATTTATTATGAAACCAATAAAAGAGATTAGAAAAGCATCAACTAATTCAGGAATTCAATTAATTAAATGTGTTTCAGAATTTGTAAAAAATAATGATATTTTAAATGAATATGAAAAAGCTATCAAAGAAAAAAAGGTACATGGAATATTTCCAGTAGCATTTGCAATATGTTGCCATGCATTACAAATAAGAAAAGAAAAAAGTCTTACAATGCTACTATATGGTTTTACAGTAAGCGTAATAGGAGCAGCTTTAAGATTAGGATTAATTCAGCATTTAGAAGGTCAAAGAATTCTTCATGAAGTAAAACCAATTATTATTCAAACTCTAAAACAAAATTCCAATAAATCACTTTCTGACATGTGGCAATTTGCACCACAATTTGATATAATTCAAATGTCACATGAAAAAATGGATTCTAAAATGTTTATTACATAAAAATTAATTTTGGCTTTATGACTCACATTCCACGAATTGGTATTGGAGGACCTGTAGGTTCTGGAAAAAGTATGTTAATTGAACGTCTTGTGCCTGTATTAGCTGAAATTGGTTACAGTATCAGTATTATCTCAAATGATGTAATCTCAAAAGAAGACGCTGATCGAATCAGAAATAATTTATCTACAAAAAAAGGATTATTACCAGAAAATATGGTTATTGGACTTGCTACAGGAGGTTGTCCGCACACTGCAGTAAGAGAGGATCCATCAATGAATCTTGCAATAATAGAAGAAATGGAAGACAATCATCCAGAATTGGATTTAATTATAATTGAAAGTGGAGGAGATAATATTACTACAACATTTAGTCCAATTCTTGCAGATTATTTTATTTACATAATTGATGTTGCTGGTGGAGATAAATATCCTAGAAAAGGAGGATTAGGAATTACAAATTGTGATCTTTTAGTAATTAATAAAATTGATCTTGCAGAATTAGTTGGGGCAAATTTAGAAATTATGAGAACAGATGCTGAAAAATTAAGAAAAGAAAAACCGTTTGAATTTATTAATTGTAAAACAGATCAAGGTATTAAAAAAATTGCAGAGCATATTATTCATGATTTACTGTTAGATTCTCAGCCAAAATCAATTCATTTAGAAAAAAATAAGATTTGAATAATATGAAAATAATTTCAGAACAAATTCCAGAAGAGATAGAAAAATATAATTTAAAAATAAAACAATTAGAAGTTGGGAAATCAGGTAAAGTTGGAATTTTAGATATAGAATTAAAAGAAAATAAGGAATTAAAAACAGTAATTACAAAACAATATTCTCAAGTACCTTTACAAATTCAACGGGCAATATATCCTGAAAATTCATTACCAGGTATGGCATATTTGTATATTATTTCACCTTCAGGAGGAATTTTGCAAGGAGATAGATATAGAACAGATATCACATTGAAAAATAATGCAATTAGTCACATAACAACTCAAGGTGCAACAAGAATCTATAGTATGAATTCAAATTCGGCATCACAAATAGTAAACATTACACTAGATGAAAATTGTTATTTAGAATATATTCCAGATCAAATAATTCCATATCAAAATTCCAGATATTATCAAAAAGTAAATTTGAACATACATGATGATGCAACAGTCATTTATTCAGAAATTTTAACTCCTGGAAGAGTAGCAATGAAAGAAATTTTTGATTATGATATTTGTTATCTTAGAACGTATTGTAAAAATCAAAATAATAAATTTCGATGCCTGGAAAATATGAAAATAGAGCCTAAAAGTCAGAATTTGAAGACTGAAGGAATTTTAGGTAAATTTGACATTGTAGGAACAGTCTACATATTAACAAAGAAAGAAGACGTCATAAAACTTGAGAGTAAAATTAGTAATAATTTAGAACAATTTAATGATATTTCGATAGGAACGTCAATTTTACCAAATGATTCTGGCATTATTGTTAAAATTTTAGGAAATAATACGGAAAATATTTTTGAAATAATTTACAAACTTGTAAAAATTATGAGAAAAGAAATTTTAGGTGCAGAATTTACTAAAATAAGGAAAAATTAGTTAATCCAATCTGTAAAAATATAATTGATCCAAGAATTATAGTAACTACTCCCGTAATATTTCTAAATAATTTATTTAATAATTTGGTTTTTGAAAAAAAAGCAAAAGGCAATCCAATTAATCCACTTACAATACTCATTCCAATAATAGAACCAAAACCAAATAGTAAAAAGAACATCAAAGATGTTTCTATATTATCAAAATACATTGTAGTTAACGCAATAACACTTCCACTTCCAGCAAGACCATGAATTAATCCAATTAGATAAGATTTGTGTCCATGATTATGTTCAGAAGTATTATGATCATGAGCATCATAATGGATATGACCGTCAGAATGAGTGTGAGGATGTCTATGTTTAATTTTTAAAAAATTTTTATTTTTGAGAGTAATTATACCAAGGAAAATTAACATTCCACCTACTATCAATTCAAATCTAGAAAAAAGTTCATTCTGAATTGAAATTGCCAAAAATGAAGAAAATAAACCAATAGTAACAATTGTTGTGGTGTGTCCTGCACCCCAAAATATTCCAATGAAAGAAGATTTTGTGAATGTAGATTTTATAATATTTTTTTTAGAATATTTCTTAGATTTGAGTAATTGTGTGCCTACAGAAGCTATATGATCAGGCTCAAAAGCATGTAAAATACCTAAAAGAAATCCAGCCCCTATCATAAAAGCAGGTGTAATATTTTCTACATCAAAAATTAAATTATAAAGCAAATTTTCCATATTACAAATTAAATCAAAAATGAAAGTATAAAGATTTCAAACAAAATTTTTCAATATATACTAAACATTTGCTAAAAATCATTATAAATAATTTAGACTAGGTAAATTATGATTCATATAAAATATTCTATTTTTAAAAATGAACAAAATTTAGATAGTAATGAAATACAAGTAAGTAATCACAAAGAGAATACTTTCAAAACAATTTATCAAATTATTAATCAAAAAATCATTAAAAAACAAACAATAAATTTAGAACAATTAGTAATATTTTGTAGTTTTAAAATAATAAAAAAAATTAAAAATAAAACGAATTATGAAAAAACGCAAAAAGAATCAAATGAACAATTTCTAAAAAATAAAGATTGTGTAAATAATTTTAAAAATTTTAAAACCATGACAATTGAAATAATGGTAGATAATCTTCCTAAGAATATAATTAGATTTTCAGCATAAAAATAATTATTAATCAATAAAAACAACAGGTTTGGTAGTAAGATCTATCACTTGTTGAGAAACATTACCCATTGAAGAATTAGATTTTCCAATTCCAATTTTACCCATAATTATCATATCTACATTCAATTTATCTGCAAGTTCTACTATTTTTGTAGATGGCTTTCCAAGCTTTACAATACGTTTGTAATCATTAAGTTGTTTTGGAACAACTATACTTCTTAGAATTAATTTTCCTTCTTCTTGAATTTGAGAAGATAAATTTTCATCAATATTTTCATCCTCCTCATCTGTCCATTCAATAACATGTAACAAGTAAATTCTAACTCTAGTTATTCCTTTGAACAAATAACTAGAATGATGTAATGCACGTAAAGAGCTTGCAGAACCATCTACAGGCACAAGAACACGCATTATAGGCATATCTTTAGATATTTTATTATCAAATTCATAGGAATTTTCTGTTGCGATGTCATCTTCAACATTTACTTTGTGAATTATTTCAGCAATACTTTTTCGAGCTTCAATTAGAGGTAAAATAATTAACACAACTGCAGCAGCGGATGCCCAAACTATTGCAAGAGAGATCCAAAGGAAAAAGGATTGTTCATTGAATACATAATCTGTTAAGACAAATGTTGCAGGCCAGACTATTACAAAGAAAATAGATATAGAAAAACCAATTTTTAAGCAAAAATTAAGAGAACGTTTTAGATACTCTTCATCAGTATCCCGTTTTAACATAGAACGAACCTTATCATCAACTACAAGGATCTTTTGATGCATTATTCCAAAATCAAAGTTTTCAGATTTAATTAAACTACCAAATATAGTAATTAAGAGACCAGTAAGAATTGATGCAATATTTCCATACAGTAATGGAATTTGATTTCCAGTTGAAACTAGAGTTATTTCTCCAAACATAGAATTTGCAGTAAATAACCAAATTGTAATTCCACAAATTAAACCAATTATAGCACCAGCAGTTGCTGCAATTCTATGTGTCTTTTTCCACAAGATTGCAAATGAAATTGGAGCAACAGCAGAACCGATCATTATACCCATCATCAAATATACATATTGTAGACTAACTCCTGATTGGTACAACACTAATGTCAAAAATCCCATTCCAATTCCAAATACCAGAATAGTAATTCTCGATACTCTAATTAATTCACGACCAGTTGCAGAAGGTTTTAGGTAAGTACGAAAAACATCATAAGTTACTAAAGATGAAACACTCACTAATTGTGATGAACCAGCAGCAGTTACAGCAGTAAACAAAATTGATAGAATTAAGATAGCACCAAAATCACCCATCAGATTTGCTGCAGTAGTTGGAGCAACTAATCCTAAGCCTATATCATTTTCTGTAAGCGTAACACCAGTAGCAATTGCAGCTAATCCCAAAGTAGTTGCAAGTGTAAATGGAATTGCAAACCATGCTAATCCACCAATAATAAATCCACCAGTAGCAGCTTTAGGTCTAGCAGCAATTGCACGTTGCCAATAGGATTGATCTACAAAGACAGTACCAAAGTTTCCGACAATATTGATTACACCAAAAATTAATGCACCAATTGATGCTAAAGTAAGATAAGTTCCAAAAGCATTTCCCTCAACTGGTTGTAAAATAGATGCTTGAGTTAATTTTTCATACATTCCAGATATTCCACCAATTTCAGGATTTATGAAATAAATTGAAGTTACAAAAATTAAAACGACAACAAAAATAAATGAAGTATTAAGATATTCTGCAAAAAATGTTGCTTTTAACCCACCAAAAATTGTGTAAACGATAATACATACTGGAATCAAAAATGCTGCTAGTGTAATATCAACACCAGTTAATGAATTAATTACTGCAGCACCTCCCAAAAGAAGCATTGCAGTTACAATAGTATTAGTCATTAAACCAAAAGCTAAGAAAACTTTGTGAGGATGTTTACCAAATCTCACATACAACATCTCAGGAAAAGTATGAGTCATTGGAGCTTTTCGTTTTAATTCAATTGCGAGAATTGCAAATAAAATTACTTGAATAGATGCTCCAGCTGCGTACCAAAATGCACCACCCATTCCAAATTCATAAGTTACAGTAGATGATTGTAGTAAAGTTGCAGCCCATGTCCATGCTGAGACAATTGAAGACGCAATTAATCCTGTTTTTATTGTTCTTCCAGCAGTGTAAAACCATTCGGATGTTTTTCGAGTTCCAAGCCATTTTGTTTCAGCCTTTACCATTAAAATTACAGATAATGATAAAATTACGCCAACGCCTACCAAAAGTAGGTATCCAAGATTTTCTGGTAAGATCGTACTCAAAGTACTAAGAAGACAATTGACTAATATTAAAATAAAAATATCAATCCTGGGGAAAATGTTTAAAGATTTTAAATAGATCTTAGGGGTGTATATTGCAATGGTTGATCATATTGATGAAATTATTATTTCAGCATTATCTCAAGATTCTAAACAAAGTACATTTGAGATATGGGATTTTTTGAAAAAATTCAAAATTAATTTAACAGAAGAAGAAATTGAATCAAGAATTTCAAAATTAGAATCTGATAAAGTTATTCAAGGATATACAATTAAAATTGATGCAAAGAAAATTCCTCATAAAGTTATACGAGTAGATCTTGTAACATTTAGAACATCACAATCTTTACCCAAACGAATGGAAGGTTTGAAAAAATATCTTAATGATGCACCATTTGTGTTATTTTCAGGTAAAACAAGAGGAGGATATGATTGGATTACAATTAAGTCATTTTTGTCAAATGATATGGCAGATGAAGAAAATGATATTTACCGAAATTTATTTGGAGATATTATTCAAACATATGAAGTGTATGACTTTGTTCCACAAACAGATGCATCATTATATGCATTAGTATATACTGAAAAGGAGTACAAAGAATTTCTCAAAGAATGGGCTCCGCCATTTATTGGAAATTAAAGTTTTTTAGAATTAATTTTTTTGAAATGAATTGTTTCATCTATTAAGGAATGAATTCTTAATCGTAAATTCATAAGAAATTCAATTGCTTCTAGTCTTTGTTTACGATTTTTAATTTTATGAGCATCATGAACTAAATCGTCAATTCGTGAAAGAGTAATTTTTAATGTAAGATTACTTTTTTTGACTAAATGTAATGATTTTGAAGCAGAGTTATCTTTCTTTAAAATTATATTAGTTTCAGATTTCATTGTCTTTTTTATTTCTCTTATTTGTTTAACAGTTAATTTATTTTCAATAATTTGATCTGTTAAAATATTTTTTTCTGAATCATCAACATGAATAATTTCTAATGCTTGGCTAATACTTAGATTATTTTCTACAAGTTTTTCCTTTACAGTGCTAGGTAATGTTAGCAATTTCATCCTGTGAGAAACATATTCATCACTTTTACCTATTTTTTTACTTAGTTCAGATATTCCACCCCAACCAAATTCATTAACATATTTTTGATATGATTCAGCTTCTTCAATTGGATCCATTGATTTTCTTTGAATATTTTCAGTTAATTGGATTTCATATGCCTGTTTATCAGACATATCACGAATTTTACAAGAAATAAATCTCCAACGTAATGATTTACATGCTGTAAATCTTCTATGACCTGCAACTAATTCAAATCCATGATCTAATGGTCTAATTACAATTGGTTGTAATAATCCATGTTGTAAAATACTTGTTTTTAGTAAAAGAATTTCAGGATCATTAGTAGATGGAGAATGTCTAACAGCAAATTTAGATGGTCGAATCATGTTTAACTCAATTGGTTCAATAATAGAATTATCAATTTGTTCCAATCAACATCACCAAAAAATGTATAAAATTATACTATTTAGGAATTCTACAAAAATAATATAATTAACTACTGATAGAAATCAGGTTCTTGATCTTTTTTCTGTTTTGGAAGATCTTCCATTACAGCTTGAACAACTTCATTATGATTATAGGTTAAATGTCTGAGAAATTTTGCAGATTCATCTGATCTTGTTTTTTCATCAGCAAAAATCATTTCAGGACTACTTAATTCAGTCATCATTTCTTTGCATTCCTTACAAGGCTCAAAATCAAGGTAAAGTTTCATTATTTTATCTCAGTTTCTTCAGTATTTAGACTATTTTATGGCTTGAGGTATAGGCGCTTCTTTCTTTTGAGGTCTAACCTTATCCACTGCATCAATTAGATCTTGTTGTGTAATCTTAATTTCTTTAATATTTTGAGATTTACCTGAAACGTATCTTTTCAAAGCAACTAAAGCAGCTCTATTTGTAATAGCAGCTATTTCTGCTCCACTAAAACCGTCTGTAACTTCAACTAATTTTTTAATATCCACATTACTTTCTAACGGTTTCTTTTTGGTATGAATCTCAAAGATATGTTTTCTTCCTTTAGAATCAGGATTTCCAACTTCAATAATTCTATCGAATCTTCCTGGTCTAAGAAGTGCTTCATCAACGATATCTAATCGATTTGTTGCACCAATAATTAACACATTATGTAATTCTTCTAATCCATCAATTTCAGTAAGAATTTGTGAAACAATATTTTCTGTTACATGTGAATCAGAATTTCCACTACTTCTTCTTGGAACAAGTGCATCAACTTCATCTAAAAATATTATACATGGTGCTGCTTGTCGTGCTTTTCTAAAAATTTCTCTAACACCTTTTTCAGATTCTCCAACCCATTTTGATAATAGTTCAGGTCCTTTAATGCTAATGAAATTAGATTCTGTCATTTTTGCAAGTGCTTTTGCAATCAAAGTTTTACCAGTGCCGGGTGGACCATGTAGTAAAACACCTTTTGGAGTTTCTACATTAACATAATCATATGCCTCTTTATGTTTAATAGGCCATTCAACTGCTTCACGTAATTCATCTTTTAATTCATCAAGACCTCCAACGTCATCCCAACTTACATCAGGAATTTGTACTTGAACTTCTCTTAGGGCGCTTGGTCTTACTTCTTTTAATGCTTCCCGAAAATCATCACTAGTAATTTCAATTTTTTGGAGAATTTCTGAAGAGATTTTATCTTCATCTAAATCAATTTCAGGAAGTATTCTACGTAATGATCTCATTGCTGCTTCTTTAGATAAAACTTCTAAATCAGCTCCTACAAATCCATGTGTTGTTTTTGATATTTGTTTAAGATTTACTTTTTCATCAATTGGCATTCCACGTGTATGAATTGAAAGAATGTCAAATCTTCCTTCATCATCAGGAATTCCAATTTCAACTTCTCTGTCAAATCTTCCTGGTCTTCTTAATGCAGGATCTATAGAATCTGGTCTGTTTGTAGCTGCAATAACTACAACTTTACCTCTAGATTTCATACCATCCATTAATGTTAATAATTGAGAAACTATTCTTTTTTCAAGTTCACCTGATACTTCATCTCTTTTTGGTGCAATAGAATCTATTTCATCAATGAAAATAATACTTGGTGAGTTTTCTTCTGCTTGTGTAAAAATTTCTCTAATTCTTTCTTCACTTTCACCATAGTGTTTACCCATTATTTCAGGACCACTCAAAGAAATAAAATGAGCATTAGTTTCTCCAGCTACTGCTTTTGCAAGTAAAGTTTTACCAGTGCCGGGTGGACCATAAAGTAAAACACCTTTTGGAGCTTCTACGCCTATTTTATCAAATAATTCAGGATGACGCATTGGTAATTCAACCATTTCACGAATTTTTTGAACTTCATTTTTTAGACCTCCTAATTCGTCATAGGTGATTCTTGGAACGGATGAATCAATAGCTTTAGTTAATGAACCTAATTTGAAAATTGTATTTTCAGTAACAATTACTGGTTTTGATGGTTTTGTATTTGTAATAATAAATTGAATTTTGTTACCCACTTGTGTATTTAATGAAATTGAGTCACCATTAGTAAATACATGATTAAGATAATTGTATATCATATATTCTTGTAATCCATCAGTTGTAATTTTTTCAGTTGGAGATAGAGTAATTTGTTCTGCATTTGTAGCTTCAACTGATTTTATAGAAATTTTATCATCTAAACCTGCACCAATATTTTGTCTAGTGATACCATCAATTTTGATAATACCTGTACCATATTCCTGAGGTAATGCTGGCCAAAGTTTAACATATGTTTTTTTATTATAAGTTAATTCTAAGATTTGGCCAATATTCCAATTTTGATCTTCAATAATTTTTGGATCAATAATTGCTCTACCTTTACCAACATGTTGTTGTGGAATTTCATTAATTTTTAAAATAATTTTTTCCATATTTTTACCTCAAAAAAAATGAGGGAGTTATTCGACCTCCACTCTTTTACCAGTTTGTTTTTCTACAACTAGTTTGAAAACCAATTGCAAGATTCCATTTTTGTAAGTAGCTTTTGCAGAATTTTCATCAACTTTATGTTGAATTGGAACTTTACAGTGATATTTTTTTTCACCACGTTCTGCAGTAATACCAACAACATTTTTGTCAACTAAAATTTTGACATCAGTTTTTTCAACTCCTGGCATTTCAGCTATGAGTTTTACTACTTTCTCTTTTTCATCCACAATTGTATCTACAATTGCTTCTCTGGCATCAGAAACAGGAGAACAGTCTGGTTTTACGTTTCCATATTCTTGCACAGAAGGTTTTCCATCTGGACCAACAGTCATTGTACAACCATAAAAAACTGGTCCAGAATTGGAATTACCGTCAAATCCTTCAAAAATATCATTTACATCAAAAAATGAATTTGACATTTTTTTGAAGATTCTATCAATTTCGGTATCAAAGAAACTTGTCATATTTATCTACATAATGTAATACATATTACATTATATAAATATATTGAATAATAAGATATATTATTACATAATCCTATTATAACTGACATGTTATAATAATTTTAATGAGATCTGTAATGTCTGTTCCAGAAGTAGTTAGAGAAGTCATTACGAGAAATAGATCAATTTATGATTGCATGAAAATGGATTTGATTAATTATACTGCATTAGCAGTAAAAATTCAACCAGAAATTGAAAAAATTTTAGGAAATTCTGTTAATCTCAATACAATAGTTGTTGCAATCAAAAGATATGCTGATTCATTTGAGATTAAAGAAGAAATGAAGGAAGAATCAGTTTTGAAAAACGCCAGATTAGCTTTAACAGATGGAATAATGGATGTCAAATTTTCTGTAAAGGATTCAAATGAAATGGATCCTATGTCAATTTTAGATAAATTCTCTAAGGTAACTAATAATTATGAATTTTTTAGATTATCTGACTCATTTAGATTTCTTACTGAAGATATGGAAGATATCAGACAAATTTTCAACAGTGTTTCTGAAAGAGAAGATATGTTTAGTACTGGTCTTGCAAAAATCAGAATTTCAATTCCTGGTTCTCAAAATCAATCAGATGTTGTATCATATGTTGCAGAAGTATTACATGCAAATGGAGTAGAATTAGTCAATGCATTTTTCAGTCAAGATAACATTACAATTATTCTAAATGAAAGAGATTCATCAAGAGCTTATGATATTTTACATTCTGATATAATGAGAAGATAAGAAAACTAGTGCCATTTTTCATATAATACTTAACACCATTTAATTATTCAATATGTAAGAAATATGTAATTGGTAAAAAATAAGAAAAAAATTGTAATTTTAGGTAGTGGTTTTGCTGCAGTAGAATGTGCAAAAAAATTAGAAAATGAATTTGGAAATGATTCTGAAATTGAATTAGTAATGATTGGAGAAGATAATTTTCTATTATTTACTCCAATGCTACCACAAGTAGCCTCAGGTATGATTGAAACTAGACACATAGTTTTCCCAATTAGAACAATTTGTAAGAAAACAAAATTCTATGAAGGACGAATCAAAAATGTTGATCCATATGGAAAATTAGTCACATTATGGGGAACTGGAGATAAAAGAAGTATTTCAATTCATTATGATTTTTTAATAGTAGCACTTGGTAGCGAAACTAATTTTTTTGGTATGGCTGATGTTGAAAAAAATGCATACACAATGAAAACATTAAACGATGCTGTAATGTTACGAAATAGAATTATTGACATGCTCGAACAAGCAGAAAATGAAACAAATCCAATTCTTAGAAAAAGTTTTTTGAATTTTGTTGTAGTTGGTGGAGGATTTGCAGGAATTGAAACTGCAGGAGAATTAATGGATTTACTTTTAGATGTACGAAAATATTATCCTAGTATCCAAAAAGAGGATCTTAAAGTAATTGTATTAGAAGCAATGGGAGAAATTTTGCCTGGATTTAATAAAAAATTAGCAGAGTTTGCAAAACAAAAATTGAAGGAAAGAGGTATTGATATTCAATTAAAAAAAGTTGTCACAAGTTTTGATGGAAATGAAGTTACAATAAAAACACTAGATGAAACACCAAAAGATTCCATTGATCAGTCAGAAATTAATTCTATAATTACAAAAACTTTGATTTGGACTGCAGGAACAACACCAGTTAATACAATTAAAAGATCAATGTTCAAAACTGAAAAAGGTAAAATTATAATTAATGATTTCCTTGAGGTTGAAAAATTCCCAGGAGTATTTGCAATAGGTGATTGTGCTTTATTTGTAGATCCTATCACAAAAAGACCATTTCCTCCAACTGCACAAATTGCAGAAGCACAAGCAAAAATGGCTGCAAAAAACCTGATTTCCTTAATTAAAAATTCTAAAAAAGAGAAATTTGTTTATCATTCTAAAGGACAATTAGCAATTATTGGGAAAAGAACAGGTATTGCAACATTTTTGGGAGTAAATATTTCAGGATTCTTGGCTTGGTTGATTTGGAGAAATGTGTATTTATCAAAAATACCAACATTCGATAAAAAAACACGTGTATTTCTTGATTGGATGATAGATTTATTTTTTGATAGAGATGTTTCAAGATTAAATTTCATTAAACGTGAAACTGAAAAAGAATACAAAGAACTTGATGAAGTAGATGATGTTTGGTAAAAAAAATTAATTTTTTATTTTATTAGATTCTTCATTAATCCATTTAATTAATTCCAAAGTATCTTTATCATCACTTTTAGTTTTTAGAACAATATTACAACATTCTATTGCTTCATCATATCTACCCATTCTTCCTAATGCAAATCCTTTATTGTTTAATGCATGAATATTTCCATTATCTAATCTAAGAATATTATCACTACATTCTATTGCATGTTCGTATTTTCCAAGTCTGTTTAATGCCAAAGATTTTGCATGTAATGCATTAGAATTGTTAAGATCTCTTTTTAAGATTTCATCATAACATGTTATGGCAGATTCAAATTGTTCAAGAAATGCTAAAGCATATCCCTTATTGATTAATACAATAGAATTTTGAGAATCTGATTTTAAAATATTATCACATAAAACAATAATTTTTTCATATTCCTGTAATTTTAATAATTCATCACATTCTATCTCAAATGATTCATTTTCCATATTTTCTAATCTACATTATACAACTTAAGAATTTCTTTAAAGTGCACTACATTGCAATTAGAATTTTCTTTTAATTCCAATTACAATTATGGCTGGAATACCTAGGTACATTCCCAAATTTAGTGTAACTACAGATAATCCAAGCCCTAAGACTTCACTTTCAGATTCTGCGTTCTCCATAATTGCCAAAGTGGATAACATTGGTGTCAATCCAGTTTTTACAATCTCTTTGAAATATGGATTTTCACGCTCATAATCTGCAATAATCGGACTGAAAGTGTAATACAATTCGTTAAATGTTGTCATGAATGCTGAGCCAGATTCTGTGTTCATCAATTGGTTGTCACGAATCTCTCTAAGCATTTGAACTTGTGGTGCAAGTTCTGAGCCATATGTTGCTGTTGCAATTAGACAGCCGCCACCTTCTTCAGATGAATTATCAGTTGAAGATTTCATTATTGTATTATCTTGTGAAAGTATTTTAAAAGAATCAATTGTATTTTGAAAGTTTGGGAGTTGATTATCAAAATTGTTTAAAGTATTACTATATGCAAATGTGTATGATTTTTCATCTACAAGCATCAGTACTTCAGAAAATTTAATTTTTAGAATTTCATTATCAACTTCAAAATTTCCTATAGCAATAGTCTCATATACATTTGATTTGATTTTTTCTTGTGAAAGTATTTCTAATTTATTTTGATAAACTACTTCAGCAAGTACGTTATTTTTTTCTGTGATTAAATCATCTAAAGTTTTACCATCTATATTTTCAATTGTAAGGGAGATTACAGGATTTATTCCATTGGTTTTAGGACCAACTGCTGCAACATCAGGTGCATTGGAATTATTTGTTTTATCTGATCTTTGTAATAACCATCCTTCAGGTGCACTAAATGAAATATCAAGTTCTTGATTTTCAAAAATTTGATTACCAGTTGGTGTTACTTCCTCGTCAGGTGTTCTTAAAGGTGTATTTCGTTCAGGTTCAACAAATGGAATAATTCCTGGAATATTATCACGACTTTCAAATGTACTACTAATGATTCGAACTTGTTCAGGATTAGTTGGTCTATCATTTCTTTCTGTTTGAACTGCAGCGATTTTATCTAATGTGCTAAAACTTTCTTCAGTTGCAATTCTTCCAAATGCTGTATATTCTCCATCAAGAAAGTTTGAATCTTTATGAACAATAAAGAATTGTGAGCCTGCACTGTTTGGATCAGCAGATCTTGCCATTGAAACAATTCCACGATTATGTTTAATTGAATTGAATTCTGCATCCAATCTATCATCAGGTCCCCCCTGTCCCCAAGTATTTGGATCTCCATTAATTGTATTAGGGTCTCCACCTTGAATCATAAATCCTGGAATTATTCTATGAAATACAGTTCCATCATAAAATCCTGAAGTACTTAATGTTATGAAATTTTTACTATGTTCTGTTGCGTCTGCAATAAATAATTCTATAACAATAGTTCCAAGTTCAGTCTCAAATATAATTACAGGATCTTGATAACTACCAGCATATACAAAATTACTAAATCCAATTAATAATAATGAAAAAACTAATGAAAAAATAATTTTATTCAATATTTCAAAAAAAAGTATCTTCCTTAAAAGGCAATTGTATTAGTTTTTAACAAAGCCAAACAAATCTTCTTTTATGCATCCTGATGAAAAGATTCAGGCACATTTAGTTTCTGTGTGGAGAGAATCTAAAAAATTCTTCTCAATTGGTGGAAGAGAAGGAATGTTAGTATTAACTGATAAGCATTTGACATTTGTTCATAAAACAGAATCAAAAATAAATTGGTGGAAAAACATTACACAGAGACAAGTACTTAATTTGTTAAAATCAAAAAATACAATGATTCATCATGATGGATATGGTGAAAAAGAACTTGCAAATGATTTAGACAATAGTAAAAATATTGAATTAACATTTGATGATATTGATAAAATTAGTTTTAAAGAAGAAACTTGGGGCAGTGTTTTATCTTTAGAATATGAAAAAAATGGGAAAAAAGAAAATTTCCAATATACATTAGCTCAAGATTGGGTAAAATATCCTGCAAAAGAGCCTACAAAATACTTGAAAGTGGATTGGGAGCCATTTGTCCAATATATTAAAGAAAGGCAAAAATTTACCAAATAAAATTGGGAAAAGTTTTCGCTGTTGGTGTTGGTCCAGGATCACCAAAATATGTAACAGAAATTGTAAAAGGAATTGTCCAAAACTGTGATATTGTAATTGGTTACAAATACACTCTAAAAACAATAGAGAAACTCATTGAAGGAAAAGAAATCTATGAAATAACAATGAATGATCAAGAAAAATCCTATCAAAAAATACTTCCTGAGCTTGGTGACAGAACTTTAGTGATTCCATTTACTGGGGATGTAAATTTTTCAGAATCAGAAGTAGTTGATAGATTAATAGAGATTTTTGGAGAAGTTGAAGTTATTCCTGGAATAAGTTCAATTCAAGTTGCCGCATCAAGGGCTAAAGTTCCTTTAGATAAATCCAAAGTAATTACGATGCATGTAACAACTCCAATTGAAGACAAAAAATTAGAATTACAAAAAGCATTGATAGATGGTTTTAGTGTAGTATTAGTTCCTAGACCTTGGCCAAAACAACCAGACAAACATTTTATGCCATCAGAAATAGCAATTTATCTTCGAAAAAACGGTTTTGATACTGGTAAAATGAAAGTTCATGTTTTTGAAGCAATTACGACTGAAGATGAAACTAATTTTGAAGGAACTGTAAAAGATTTGGAAGGAAAAGAGTTTTCTGATTTGTCTGTAATGGTGTTTAATCAAGCAAGTTTGGACTCATACATGAATTATAGATGGCAATGGGAAAATTAATTGTCTAAATTATAATCCAGGCAGATCAATACTTTCATTTTCAACTAATTCAATCATGTAAAATTCAACATATCCACCTGCCAAAAGAAGTCCTATTACAATTCCAATTTCTATAATAGTGGGTTTGATGAATTGTGATAGATTTGTTTTTGTAATTATTGCTTTAATCAAAATAAAACTTCTAGAAATTGCTAATGAATAAGAAAAAATTTCCATTAATCCAAATGGAGATAAAAATAGAATAGAAAGAGGTGAAATGTTAGCTATTTCAGGCATAGATGTTACAATTGCTGCAAATGCATATCCTGTAGACCATGAAGAAAAAAGTCCCCAAAAAATACCAAATCCAGGAATAAACATTGGTAATGCAATAGTTGTATTATGTACAAAAATACCAAATGCATCAATATCTAAAACTAATTTTTCAAACTCTTCCATAAACAAACTTGCTTCTTCTTCACTTACTGTAGACATTGAACCTAATTGAAAAATTCCTGTAAAAATCACTAAAAATACAAAAAATGTAACAATTCTGATTTTATTCATATTGCCTTGATTAATGAACAATATTTGAGGGTTAGTTTAGAGCAGATTTAATTAAACCAAATTATATTTTTTGATATGAAAAAAGAGTTATCCTTTGTACTAAATTATGCATTAAACAAAGGGTTCCAAATTCATCCAGATGCATTCAAAATTCTAGATGATATTACTGATGTTAAACAATTAGAAAAAATTATCAAAGAAATTGTTAAAGAAAAGACAAGACAAAAAAAATTCCAAATCAATCAAAATGATTTAGAAACCTATCTTGGAATAAAAGATGATCCTAATCTTTTAAATGAAATAAAAATTTTATCAGATCCCACTAGTAAAGTTACATCAGGGGAGGGGGTTAAAGGGTATAATTCTCTGTTTTCTAGTCGTTTTAACAAATTAAAACGAATTATTTCTGATAGACCTGAATCAAAGATGATAAAATCCATATCAGTTGTTAAAACAACAAAATTAGAAAATGATGTGTATGTTTGTGGGTTAGTCACCACACGTAATGCTGAAAGAAATATCACAAAATTAGTGTTAGAAGACCCTTCAGGCTCATTTGAAGGTATTATTTTTGATGAGGAGTTGCAAAAAACTGCTGGAACTCTATTAATTGATCAATTTGTTATGGCACGAGTTGCTTCAGCCAAAAACTCAGGATTAATGATTAAAGATTTAATTTCGCCGGATATCCCTGATCAGAAAATTAACAAATCAGAAAGTGAAGTATATGCTGTATTTTTATCTGATTTGCATATTGGAAGTAAATACTTCATGGAAGAGGAATTAATTGAATTTGTAAATTGGATATCTAGTCCTGATCCTGTAGCAAGAAAAGTTCGTTTTGTCTTAATTGGTGGAGATATTGTTGATGGTGTTGGAATATACCCTAATCAAAATAAAGAGTTAGTTTGTCAAACAATTGAAGAACAATTACAAAAAGCAGAAGATTTACTAGATAAAATTCCAAAAAATGTAAAAATTATCATTATGCCTGGAAACCATGATCCAGGAAGAAGAGCCTTACCTCAACCTGCAATTCCACAAAAATACAATTCAGGTTTATGGGAAAGAGAAAATGTTGAAATGGTTGGAAATCCTGCTCTAATTTCATTAAATGGAGTTAAAGTATTGATGTTTCATGGTCAAAGTATAGATGATATTGTGAAAACTACGCCTGGATTAAGTTATGATAGACCTACAGATGTAATGAAAAATCTTCTAAGAGCCAGACATCTAAGTCCAGTTTATGGTAGTTCAACACCAATAGCACCAGAAGTAGAAGATCTTTTGGTAATTGAAAATATTCCAGATATTTTTCATGTAGGACATGTGCATAAAGCTCAATTAGATATGTACAAAGGAATTTTGTTAGTTAATTCAGGTTCATGGCAAAAACAAACACCTTTTCAAGCAAGTGTTGGAATGGTCCCAAATCCAGGTCTTGCCATAATTGTTAATCTAAAAACTTTTCAAGTATTTCATGAAAATTACAGTTCAAACTCAAATAATGTCTTGCAAAGTTAATTCATCTTTGAAAGATTTTTTTATCATTTCGGAGGAAATTGTTAATTTGTATTTTTTTGTTCTTCCATGAATTCCTTGATGAATTAGTCTTCCAGAAATAATTCCAGATAGTTCAATTTCACTCAACATTTGTGTAATTCGTCTTTGAGTTAATTCGTCTTTTCCAACTGTTTTACAGAGATTTTTGTAAGAAGAATAAATCTCACCAGTAGAAGAACCATTAGCCTTCATTATGGCTAAAAGTACAAGTTTTTCATGTAATGGGTATGATTTGAGAGAGGCTTCCTCTTTATTTTCTTCAATTTTCAAAGAGGCTTCTCTGACATGTTCAATTGTAACTTTATCAGATTGTTGTCTTTCAGCTAATTCTCCTGCTACTCGAAGTAAGTCTATAGCTCTTCTGGCATCCCCATGTTCTCCTCCAGCAAGTGCAGCACAGAGATTCAACGCAGGATCTTCTATAGCATTTTCAATAAAAGATTCATTGATTCTTTCTTCTAGGATTTTCTTGATTTGTTCAACATTATAGTTTGTAAATACAATTTCTTCTTCACCTAGACTACTAATTACTCGAGGATCAAGTTTTTCTTTGAATGTTAAATCATTGGAAATTCCTACCATAGTTAAAGATCCAACTTCTAGTTGTTCATTTGCTCTTGTTAATTGATATAGAATATCTTTACCAGTTTTTACGACTAATTGGGCAAGATAGTCAATTTCATCTATAACAAAAACGGCATTGAGTTTTTCTTCTCTAATTCTATTTAGTAATCTTTTGAAGACTTCGCTAATTGCAAGTCCAGTTGTAGGTAATTCCTTTTCATTTAGGCCTAATTGCCTGCCTAAACTGACTAATAATCCGTATAATGTTGTCTCATTTTTAGAATTTGAATATACTAATTTGATTGGGAAATTTGATTTCTCTACCCTTTCTTGGATTTTAGATAATACCTTCTTTACAACTAAAGTTTTACCAGTTCCTGGTTTTCCATATACTAGTAAATTAGATGGACGGGATTGTTTTAAAATTGGTAATAGTGATTGGGTTACCTGTTCTTGTTCAGAATCTCTATGAAGTATAATATTTGGAATGTATGTAAAATGAAGAATTTCTCGATTTTTAATAATAGATTTTCCAGATTCTGCTGCATCAAGCATTCTATCAATTGGATCAGACATACTCAGACACCTTCATTTCCTACCAATTTCAACATACACATCTTATAATTATGAGAGTATAGAATACAATAGTAATTCTAGTTTAGTTTGTAATTAATTATTTTTAGTTAGTTTTAGATTTTCAAAAAAAATAATTTTAAAAAAGATGGAGTGGAAATATTGGTGTGTGAGGTCTTTGTATTGAAAGAAAAAAATGTTAACATATTGTTAATTTTATGTGAAGAAAAACAAAAAAAACCTCATTTTAACCCCTTTATTTCCAATCCAGGCGTTAAGAAACTCATTAACATTGTTAATATCTCAAAATTACCCCTTTATTTCCACTCCAGGCACAACTATCTTATGTTTAAGGGGGGGTAGATTAGAAATTAAGTGTTAATAACAGAAAATATGTTAGGCATGGGCTAGGCAGTCAATGTTAACAAACTATAATGTTAACAAAACTGATCAGATCAATTCAACCGTTAACATTAGATCTGTTAGATCTCAAAGATGACAAAAAAACGTATACGAATAGATATGGAGGATGCAGACGGGGCCCGTTATGATATTAAATTAGAAGGGAACGTGACCAGAGACAAAGTCCTCAAAATTTTCGAAATGATGGATTTGATGAATATTGAAGAGGAAGAAGAACAATCCATCAAAATGGATTCTGTAGGCTCAAAAATTTGGCATATTGTAGATAAATTCTTCCCTATGGGCAAATTTACTTCTACAAACATTCTTGAAAAATATGAAGATGAATTCAACGAACCTGTAAAACTTAGTGTTATTTCGACATATTTGTCAAGATTTGCCTCAAAAGGTAGGGTAGAAAGAGTTAGAACCGGTAGGGAATGGACTTATCAATCCATCAAAATTACTCAAAAACAACAATAATTGATTAAACAATAGTCACTTTTCTAACTATCAATCTATCTTTTCCAAGAATCATTTTTACATATTCTCCTTTTTGTACATCCATAAATTTTCTAAATTGTTTTGGGATTGAAATAGTACCTGCAGATGTTATTTTTACTAATACTTCATTTTCTTGTACTGACATAATATTATTGTAATTTAATAATATATATAATTTAATGTTTTATTATATTAATAATTAAATAGAATTTATGAAGATTTTAGACCATAATTTACTAATTTACAAAAAATTAACTCTAAATATTTTTTATAATAATCTATACAACCGTTGGATTAGAAATAATATCTTCAACTTTAGATTTACCTTTTTCAGTAATTGAATATGTGTATGGTTTTGTTTCTGTATTTCTTTGAACTAAACCATTTTCAAATAATTTTTTCATTAATCTAGAAGTATGCTCTCTACTACGTTTTGTTGTGATTTGTATGTCACGTGATGTCATAGCTTTGTTTGTGATTAGATGCAACACATAGTCAGTTGGGCTCACATGTTCAATATTTGGAATTTTAGGCACAAAAACAGGCTTTTCAACTATAATTTCAGGCTCTTTAATCACTTCAACTTCTTTTATAGACTCTTGATTTTCTACTAATCCTTGTACAAATTGTTTCAATTCTAGGTTAGGATCAACAGGCTTTTCATCAATTCCTTGAATTTCTAATGCATCCAGGCGTATTTTCATATCAATTAACTGTCTTTCATAATACTCTAAACGCTCTGTTTGGGTAGGATCATCAATATCACTACTGGATTTTATGAATGGACGTACTTTGAAGAATAGATACAAACCACCCAAACCTATCAAAAATGCTAAAATCACACCTAAAATCACTTCAGGATCAGGAATTTCTACTAACATCACAATTTCTATGCCTATGTTGTGATTTATTGTGATTGACCAATATTATTTCACACTTTAGATTAACAATCTCACACTAACAATCACAATCTCACAATGGTAATCACAATCTACCATTTATTGTAATAATCACACTAATCACACCAATTACATATTTGATGCCTGTCTGATGAGCTTCTCTATCACACTAATCACTTCATCTTCTCTTTCAGGAAAGATATCACTATCATTAATCACACTAATTTGTTCAGAAAGTTTGGATATCACATCAATATCATCAGGCAAAAGTATGCCTAAACCACGTAAAAGTATGATTGAATAGAATAATGCAACTAATTTCTCTCTAGATTGGCTTACTTGCCTGTAATACGCTCCTTTAGATATGGAAAAACTTGATTCTAAAAGATCCTTTTGATTTAAAATAATTTCAATTTGTCGCTCTGTAAAGAGTGATTTTTTGATAATTTTACTAATAATGTTGTTAAAATTAGATTCTTTAGACTCTGTCATAGCTATACAATACTGTATACCGCTATTCCAATTAAACTTTAAAGTGTCATATACAAACCACAACTATGGCTGGAAAAGTAGAATCATTCCTAAAATCTGAATTAGAGAAGAAAAATGCACTACTGTTTGTGTTAATCGATTCTGAAGTTTCAAATTTAGAAGCATCTAGTAAACTAGCACAAGATGTTGAAAAAATCGGTGCTTCTGCTATTCTTGTAGGAGGTTCATCTGCTACTGATCAAATTGAGATGTCTCAAGTTGTTAAAGGCATTAAACAAAATATACAAATTCCAATTATCCTATTTCCTGGTAATGTTACAGGAGTTGTCCCTGATGCTGATGCTATTCTATTTAGTTCCTTAATGAACTCAGAAAATCCTTACTTTATCACTCAGGCACAAGCATTGGCTGCTCCAAGTGTTGCAAAATTTGGTTTAGAACCATTACCAACTGCTTATTTGGTAATTGGAGATGGTACATCTGCTTGGTTTGTTGGTTCTGCTAGAGGAATTCCATTTGAAAAACCAAAAATTGCTGCTGCATATTCATTAGCAGCCCAATTTCTTGGAATGAGATTTGTATATCTAGAAGCAGGTTCTGGTGCAAAATCTAGTGTAACTCCTGAAATGGTAAAAACTGTTAGACATACATTCAATGGATTTCTGATAGTGGGTGGTGGTATCAAAGATGTTGAAACTGCTGAAAATCTTGTTAAAGCAGGTGCAGATGCTTTAGTGATTGGAACTTTTCTTGAGAAAGGCGGAAGCCTTACAAAATTAGAAGAAATAGCAAAAGCAATTCAAAGTAGCAAATAATACAATACTATAATGTCTGAAAACGACGCAATTTCTAGAATTCGTGATATTGAAATGCCAGAATATTACTTAGATTACTATTCAAATCTCTCAACTGAAACATATTCTATATTTGAGCATGCAGCAGCAGCAAAATCAACTTTAGTTGATTCTTCAGGCATAATTGAGCCTAAAATCGCATTTGATTTAGCCGATCGAGTTGCAAAAATGCACGAAATTGATATTGCGGATCCATTAAGAGAAATTTTAAAAATTAATGGAAAAGAACTTTCTGCATTAATTTTAGCCAAAGACATTGCTTTAGGAAAATATTCCTTACCCGATGCTACAATCGAAGAAAAATTGGATCTTGCAGTTCGTGTAGGATTAGCAATAATTACTGAAGGTGTTACAATTGCACCTCTACAAGGAATTAGTGAAGTAAAAATTAAGAAAAACAAAGATGGAACTGATTATCTATCAGTTTCAATTGCTGGACCTATGCGTTCTGCAGGAGGCACAGAATCTGCAGTTACTCTACTAATTGCAGATCATGTTAGAAAAATTGCAGGATTATCTAAATTTCAAGCAAATTCTTTTGATGATGAAACAGGCAGATTTGTTGAAGAATTACGAATTTATGAAAGGGAAGCTAGTAGCTTTCAATTTCATATTTTGGATGAAGATATTGAACATGTGATTTCAAATCTTCCAGTTGAACTGGCTGGTGTAGATACTGATCCATATGAGGTTGTAAATCATAAAGGAATGACTAGAATTCAAACTGATAGAGTTAGAGGAGGAGCTTTACGTGTTCTTAATGATGGTTTGATTGGAAGATCAAAAAAACTCCTCAAAAGAATAGAAATGTACAATTTAGATGGTTGGGAATGGCTTGGTGACCTTAAAGGTGCAGTTCAAACAGGTGATAATCAAGAAGATGCTGCAGCAAAAAGAATGCGTGAGGTAATTACAGGCAGATCTGTATTATCTATGCCTAACAAATTAGGTGGATTTAGGCTTAGATATGGAAGAGCATGTAATACTGGATTTGCAGCAGTAGGATTTCACCCTGTTGTTGCTGAAATCTTAGATCATACTATAGCAGTTGGAACACAAGTCAAATGTGATCTTCCTGGAAAAGGTGCAACTGTAGCATTTGTTGATAGTATTGAAACACCAACTGTACGTCTTCTTAATGGAGATGTTGTAAAAATTAGAGATGTTAAACATGGGATAGAAATTAAAAATAAAATAGAAAAAATTCTCCACCTTGGAGATATTTTAATCACGTTTGGAGATTTTCTTGAAAACAATGCTCAACTAATTCCTTCAGGATATGTTGAAGAGATTTGGATAGAAGAATTAAAACAAATAATTTCAAAATCTGAGCCTAAAAATCAATATTTAGAACAATTTTTGACTAAATTACCTTCAGTTGAGGAAGCATTAAAAATCTCAATTGATTTTCATTTTTCATTACATCCACACTATCTATATTATTGGGATCAGATATCATCAGAAAATTTATTTTTACTTTTACAACCAAAAAATTTCAACGAAAATAAAATTGAATATCCAATTGAAATTAAAAAAATTCTAGAAAAATTAGGAACTCCACATAAAATTGTAAATCAATCTATTATTTTAGAAAATGACGAAGCAAAAATTTTCTTTAATTTATTATTTATAACAAAACCAATAATCAATGAATTATCAATTCCTGAAATTTTAACAAATTCATCAAAAATTAAAATTAATAATAAATTTTCTACTTCAATTGGAGTTCGAATTGGAAGACCTGAAAAAGCAGCTCCTAGACAAATGAAGCCTCCTACACATGTACTATTTCCAATTTCTGATAAAGGTGGACCAACAAGAGATCTTCTTAAAGCATCACGAAATGAGCACTTTTTTGCAAATATTTACAATAGACATTGTTCACAATGTAATGAACCGTCTATTGGGATTAATTGTTCTAATTGTGGTGAAAAAACAACAATTTCTTTTAGATGTAATAATTGTAGAGATACATTAACAGAACCATTTTGTGAAAAATGTAAGAGAAAAGCTCCTGCACATTCTCATAAAGAATTTCCACTAAAATCACGATTACTTTTAGCTCAAGAAAAGATGGGTATTCGTGCGAAAGAACCTTTCAAAGGTCTCAAAGAATTAATCAGTCAAGACAAAATTGCAGAACCTCTTGAAAAGGGACTTGTACGTCAAAATCTAGGCTTAACTACATTCAAAGATGGAACTATTCGATTTGATGCAACAAATTCTCCTTTAACTCAATTCAAACCATCATGGATTGGAACTTCAATTGAAAAATTAAAGGAATTGGGTTATTCTCATGATGTTGATGGAAAACCATTAGAAAATACAGATCAAATAATTGAACTAAGAATGCAAGATGTAGTAATTCCCAATGAAAGTGGAAGATATCTGGTTTCAACTTGTAAATACATTGATACACTTTTGATGAAATTTTATGGCAAATCTTCATTTTATAATGTTAAAAATACTGAAGAACTAATTGGTCATTTGATTATTGGTTTAGCACCTCATACTTCTGTTGGAATCGTAGGTAGAATTATTGGATATACTGAAACTCATGTTTGTTTTGGTACACCTAATTGGCATTCAGCAAAAAGACGTGATGCTGATGGTGATGCTGATTCTATTATGTTGTTGATGGATAGTCTACTTAATTTCTCACGACAATTCCTTTCTGATAGAATTGGAGGTTTAATGGATGCTCCATTACTTGTTCAACCTCTTGTTTTACCACACGAATCTCAACCCCAGGCACATAATCTTGAAGTAACAAAAATTCTTCCTCTAGAATTTTTTGAATCGACAGTTCAACAAAGTAAAGCGTCTGATGTAACTTCAGTTGAAATTATTAAATCACGATTAGAAACAGAAAGGCAATTTTATGATTATCATTGTACTCATTTAACTTCATCACTAACAACTTCCAAATCTCGAAGTGCATATTCTACATTAGGTTCTATGCTTGACAAATTTGATATGCAAGTTAGAAATGCTGAATTAATTGATGTAGTTAATCCATCTGAACTTGTTTCAAATGTAATTTCAACACATCTTGTTCCAGATATTATGGGAAATCTTAGAGCATATGCAAGACAAAGTTTTAGATGCACTGCTTGTGGAAAGTCATATCGTCGAATGCCTTTAATTCAAACTTGTGTATGTGGACATAAACTAATTGCAACAATTACTAGAGGTTCTGTTGAAAAATATCTAAAACTTGCAAAAAGACTCGTTGACAAATATGATGTTGGGGAATATCAACGTGGAAGAATTCATGCTCTATCTGATGAAATTGAATTAGTTTTTGGTAAAAGTCAGGGAGATCAATCACTCCTTACAGATTATGCGTAAAATTATCTTAATTTGACGTATTCGTAGGCACCAAGCTTACTATCAAAACAATATTTGACTTTTTGATAATCTTTTCTCCAAGATTTTACTTTTGGTAGAACTTTCTTTGGATCCTTTTTCTCAATAATGATTTGTTTCATGAATGTTGCAATCTCCTTCATTTCATTTTCTTTCATTCCTAATCTTGTAATTTCAGATACACCTAATCTAATGCCACCTGGATGGAAATAATTTCTTCCAGCTTTAATGTCTCCAGGAATAAGTTGTCTATTTACAATTATGTTTGCTTTTTCCAATTCAGCTTCAACTTTACCGCCATCAGAATAATCCAAAACATTTACTGCAATTTGATGTGATTGTGTATATCCTCTACTTTCACCTAATACTTTGAATCCTGCATCACTTAATGCTTCAGCAAAGTATTTGGCATTTTTAATTACTTGAGATGCATAATCTTTTCCAAATTCTAATGCTTCTGCAAATGCAACAGCTTTTCCTGCCATATTGTTAATATGATGACTACTTGTCAAACCTGGGAATGTTGCTTTTTTAATTGGCTCTTCGTGTTCTTCAGAACCTAAAACTAATCCGCCTTGAGGACCAAATAATGTTTTATGAGTACTCATTGTCATTGTATCTGCACCTTCACGTAATGGATCTTGGAATTTTCCACCTGCGATTAATCCTGCAACATGAGCTGCATCATAATTGATGTGAATATCATATGTTTTAAGAAAATCAGATAATTCCTTTACAGGATGTGGAAACAAGAATAGTGAACCTCCAAACATCGCCATTTTAGGAAGACGATTATTCTTTTTGAGTTCTTTTACTTTTTGTTTAGTTTTATCAACATCAATTGTCATTTCTTCAGCATTAAATGGATAAAATTCAATTTCTAAACCATGAACCAATCCAGCAGTTCCTGAATGTTCTCTTTTACCATGTGAAATATGACCACCAGCAGGAATAGATGGTGCAATCATTACATCTCCCGGATTTGAATAAGCTGAGTATACTGCTAAATTTGCAACTACACCAGAAATTGGTCTTACATCTGCAAATTTTGCTTTGTATAATTTTTTAGCTAATTTCATACATTCAAACTCTACATCATCAATGTAGATACATCCTGCATAGACTCTTTCTCCAGGCCATCCTTCAGCATATCTATTACCAAAATCAGAAATAATTGCTTCTCTAACTGCCGGACTAGGAATATTTTCACTAGCAATTAATGGAATTGAATTTTCAAACCATTTGTGATGTTCTTTTAATTTTGCAAATATTTTATTGTAAGATTCTTTATTTTGAGATTTAACCATGTTTTACAATTTGGTTTTCCCAATTTAAAAACACCGATATTTTATAATCCTGATCTGGAAGGTATAAAAGGGGAATCTGGAGTTTTGCCAATTATGGGTATGCAAGCAACTTCAAAAGGAAATATGCCTGTTGTACTGCTAAAAGAAGGCGGTTCAGAAACTAAAGGTAAAGATGCTCAAAAAAATAATATTGCAGCAGCCAAAATAGTTGCAGAAATTGTTCATACCAGTTTAGGTCCACGAGGAATGGATAAAATGCTAGTTGATTCCCTAGGCGACGTTACAATTACAAATGATGGTGCTACTATTCTTAAAGAAATTGATGTTCAACACCCAGCAGCAAAAATGCTAGTTGAAATTTCTAAAACTACTGATAATGAAGTAGGTGATGGAACAACTTCAGCTGTTGTTTTAGCTGGTGCATTACTTGAACATGCTGAATCATTAATTGATCAAGATGTTCATCCAACAATCATTGTTGATGGATATAAAAAAGCAGCAAGAAAAACTAAAGAATACCTTGAAGAAATTGCAGATTCAATATCTTCAGTTGATAAAAACATGTTAACAAAAATTGCAAAAACTTCAATGCAAACAAAACTAGTTAGAAAAGATTCTGATTTACTTGCAGAAATTATTGTAAAATCTGTACTTGCTGTTTCAGAAAAAGAAGGTGAAAATTATGAAGTTGATATTGATGATATTAAAGTAGAAAAGAAGGCAGGTGGTTCCATTAAAGATTCTATAATTATTGAAGGAATTGTACTTGACAAAGAAATTGTTCATGGTGGTATGCCTAGAAAAATTACTGATGCAAAGATTGCATTAATTAACACTGCATTAGAGATAAGCAAAACTGAAACTGATGCTAAAATCAATATTTCAAATCCACAACAACTAAAATCATTTTTAGATGAAGAAAATAAAATGCTAAAGACCATGGTCGACAAAGTTATTGGTTCTGGTGCAAATGTGGTATTATGTCAAAAAGGACTTGATGATATGGCACAACATTATCTTGCTAAAGCAGGAATTATTGCAGTTAGAAGAATTAAAGAAAGTGATCTTACTAAACTTGCAAAAGCAACAGGTGCCAGAATTGTTACAAATCTTGATGATTTGTTTGAAAAAGATTTAGGAAGTGCTGAAACTGTTGAAGAAAGAAAAATTGAAGAAGACAAATGGGTTTTTGTTGAAGGTTGTAAACATCCAAAATCTGTTACTTTACTTTTACGTGGGGGTTCACAAAGAGTTGTTGACGAAGTTGAACGTTCTGTTCATGATGCATTAATGGTAGTAAAAGATGTAATTTTAAAACCACAAATTGTAGCAGGTGGAGGCGCTCCTGAAACGTTTGCTTCAACAAAACTTAGAGGTTGGGCAAAATCATTAGAAGGAAGAGAGCAATTAGCTGCAGAGAAATTTGCAGATGCTTTAGAATCGATTCCATTAACACTTTCAGAAAATGCAGGTATGGATCCAATTGATACTCTTACAGTTCTTCGTTCTAAACAACAAAAAGGTGAAAAATGGACTGGAATTGATGTTATGAAAGGCAAAATTGGAAATATGAAATCAAGTGATATTATTGAACCATTAGCAGTTAAACTTCAAATTGTTTCAGCAGCAGCTGAAGCAGCATGTATGCTTCTTCGAATCGATGATGTAATCGCTACCCAAAGTTCTGGTGGTGGCGGTGGAGGAGAAGGAGGAATGCCACCTGGAATGCCACCTGGAATGGGTGGAGGAATGCCACCTGGAATGGGTGGAATGGGTGGAATGCCTGATATGGGCGGAATGATGTAAGATTATTTAGTAAATTTTCTTTCTTCAAAAGTTTATTTGATTACTATAATTACGAATCATTATGAGTACCACTTCATCTAAAACACTTACAAGTTTCAAGTATGTTTATTTGATAATATTTTTTACATTACTTTCAGGTATTTTTTATCCATTGATTAATGAACTTAGTATTGATATTGTAATTACTGGAGTTTTTGTTTTATTTATTGGATTAATTGGTGGCATTTTAGTATTCAAATCAACGACATCTGAAACTAAAAAAGAAATATTTTTTGGAATTGGATTTGGTCTAATTGCACTTTCATTGTATTCTATTTATTATATTACTGGAACAATCTAAACATCAAAGTATAGATAAAATTCATGGGGATGGGGTCTAATTGCAATTTCTCTTTGATCTCTTCTCTCTAATTCAATAATTTTATCTATTACATCATTAGTGTAAATAGGATTCAAGAATTTTCTATCACTTTCTAATTCATCTAATGCTTCACCGAGACTTTTTGGTAAAACTCCAATACCTCGTTTAGCTCTATCTGATTTTGTCATTTTGAATATATCATCTTGTACTTGATCACCTGGATCCATTTTCTTTTTGATTCCGTCCATTCCTGCTGCTGTAACTGCTGCAAATACAAGATATGGATTTGATGAAGGATCTGGTGCTCTAAACTCTAATCTCTTTAATTTAGAATGTCGTTTTCCTTTCAAATGTTTTGGAACTCTTACAATTGCTGAACGATTTCCTGCACTCCATGCAATATATGCTGGTGCTTCATATCCTGGTACTAATCTGTGATATGAATTTGTAGTAGGATTACAAATTGCAGATAATGCTTTTGCGTGATTAATTATTCCACCACAAAAATATCTACCAGTTTGACTTAATTCAATTTCATCATCAGGATCATAAAATGCATTTTCCTTTCCTTTCCATAAACTAACATTGACATGCATTCCTGAACCTGCATCCATTGCAATTGGTTTAGGCATACATGTTGCCACTTTTCCATATTTTTGTGCCACATTTTTAATTACATATTTGTAAGATTGTGCAGCATCTGCAGCATTTGTCATGTGATCATACATAATATCAATCTCACATTGTCCTGCAGTTGCAACTTCATGATGATGATTATCACATAAAATTCCAAAATTTTTACTAAGAATATTTACACATTCATTTCTGTATGGTGTGAGAGTATCTGAAGGTGTTGTTGGATAATATCCTTCTTGTAACCCCATTGGATAACCATCTCCATCATTACTCCATGGTGCTTCTTTTGATTCAATTGAATATGATTGTCCTTTGTATGGTGTTAAAACATCCCAATGAACTTTATCAAAAACAAAAAATTCTACTTCAGGACCCCATGTACTAAAATCAAATCCTTGAGTTTTGATATATTCTTCAGCTTTTTGAGCAATACCTCTAGGATCTCTAGATAATCTTCCCCTATCTTCTCCCCAATAAACATCACAAAGAAGTCTAGCTGTTTTATTTTCAGTCATCCAAGGAATAATTGCAAATGTATTTGGATCTGGTTTTAAAAGTAAATCTGAATCATCAATAGTTGTAAAACCTACAATTGATGAACCATCTAGTTTTGGTAAACCATCTCTCATTTGTTCTGGTGTGAAAGTATTTGCTGAAATTGTGGTGTGATGAAAATGACCAGTTAGACCTGTAAATTGTAAATCAATAAATTGAATTCCTTCATGTTGAATTCTTGAGAATACTTCGTCAGGTGAATACCCTATCTGCATAGCTTTTCCGTGACTGACTTTATATGGCAATTTTATACTTCAATCAAACACAAATACAACCAGCATTTAAGGATTAGGTAGAAATGTCAGAATCAAATCAAATTGATATCAATTCATTACATAATACAGTTTTACGAGAAACTGAAAATGATTCATTGCTAGAAATCAATCCAAATTTTTATCGATTTTTATCTGATTTCATTGGAAATTTAAGAAAACAAGAATTTGATGGTGTAGAAAATAAAATTAAAGATACTATGATAGAAATGGCATCTGAATTAACATCATTACTAATACATATTAGATTGGAAAAAATTTTTGATTCTAATGATTATGATGTAGGTCATCTTCTTGATGAAGAAAAATACATTTTAGATTCCCAAGATGAACAAAATGAAAGAATAGAGATGATTCTTTCTGCAACAATTAATGGTAAATCAAAATTCCTTGAATCATTAGCTGAAAATCATAAAATTAAGAAAGTTGTAATTAGATTTCTTAGTGAAGTAGATCAAATTGTAGGCGCAGATCTTGAAAAATATGGTCCATTTCAGGCTGAAGATATTGCTACAATTCCATATGAAAATGCTCAGGCATTAATTGCTAAAAATATTGCAACAAAAGTTAGATGGGAAGATTAGGTAGAAATTATACCTATAATCTTTACAAATCATGTCTCATACTGGAGTAGATGTTATAGATTTTCTTTTTTATACAATTTATCCCGTAATTGGAATATTTATTGTTGAAATCATATGTCGAGTAATCAAAATTCCAAAATGGATTAAACTTTGGACTCAAGCAGTTGTATCTGTAGCTTTTGGTATTTACTATTGGTTTATTCTACCTGCTCCACAAAATTTTCCATTAACTGCAATGGTTATGTTTGCATTAGCAATTGCCTTAATTTATCAAGGAAGACGAGCAAAAATTTCTCCTGAAAAAAGTCCTTATTGATTTTATTATTTTCCAAAAAATCGTTTCAAGATACTTCCTTTTCCTTTATTTCCATCACGAATTACTTTTCTTTCTCCAAATCTCTCTGATCTAATTTGTCGTAATTTTACACATCTATGTTCTTCTGGAAGTCTATGTTCAGCACAAAACGGATCCTTACAATAACTACAATGAAATGGCATATCTGTCATATCTCCACAATATGCACAATTTTCAGATATCACAATTTCTTATAGATTTTTTCTTTTAAAAAACTTATTAGAATTTTAATAATTTGTTTTAAACATATAGTAACTAATTTTCTAAACATTTTTAGTATTGTTGACAAAAATTTAGATGATAATAATGATTAATGGTAAAGTTGCAATTATTACTGGAGCAAGTAGTGGAATTGGAGAAGCTACAGCAATTACACTTGCAAAAGCTGGTGTGAAAGTTGCAATTGGTGCTAGAAGAGTTGATAGACTAGAAGAATTATCAAAGAAAATTATTGCTGAAGGCGGTGAAGTTTATTTTCAAAAATTAGATGTTACAAAACATGAGGAATGTGATAATTTTGCAAAAGCAGTTTTAGATAAATGGGGTTCAATAGATATTTTAGTAAATAATGCTGGCTTGATGCCATTAAGCTTTTTCAAAAATCTCAAAGTAGATGAATGGGATAGAATGATTGATGTTAATATCAAAGGTGTGTTATATTGTACAGGCTCAGTAATTTCTCATATGAAAGAAAAGAAATCAGGACATATAGTTAATCTCTCATCTGTAGCTGGTAGAGTGGTATTTCCTGCTGGAAGTGTTTATTGTGCAACAAAATTTGCTGTAGCTGCATTTACTGAAGGATTAAGACAAGAATTTAGTGTTCGCTCTAATATTCGAGTTACTAGTATTGAACCTGGAATAGTAGCAACAGAATTAACCGATACAATCACTGATGAATCTTTGCAACAATTTGTTGAAAATGGTAAAAAAATGGAAACTTTGCAAGCACAAGATATTGCAAATGCAATTTTGTATGCAGTTGATTCCCCATCACATGTTAATGTTAATGAAATTTTGATTAGACCTACAACCCAAGAAAAATAATTGACAAATATTCCACATGTTGTAATTTTAGGAGGAGGTTTTGGCGGTCTTGCTGCAGCTAATGAAATTCGAAATTCATTAAATTCATCAAAAGTAAAAATTACAATTATAGATAAAAAAGACTGGTTCATGGTTGGATATGCAAAATTATGGATCATGAATGGAACCAGAACTTTTGAAAATTCAATTGGTTCATTAAATGAATTACCAAAAAAACAAATTAATTTTATCAAAGATGAAATTATTGAAATCAACCCAAAAAATAATTTTGTGAAAACAAAATCTGAGAATATTTCGTTTGATTTTCTTATAATTTCAATGGGTGCAGTATTGGCACCTGAAAAAATACCAGGTTTAGCAGAAAATGGATTTAATTTGTATGATCATAACCAACTTGATCAAATCAATAAAAAATTAAATAAAATTGAATCTGGAAAAATTGCTATTGTCATTATGGGCATGCCCTACAAATGTCCCCCAGCACCATTTGAAGCTAGTTTACTAGTAGATTCTATGCTTAGAAAAAGAGGAATACGAGACTCTGTAGAAATTGATTTTTACAGTCCTGCACCAATTACATTACCTGCAGCAGGTCCAGAAGTAAGTAAACAAATTCTTAATTTAGTGAATTCAGAAAAAATCACTTTTCATAATTCTCAAAAAATTAAACATGTAGAATCTAAAAAATTAATTTTTGAAAATGAAGAATTTACTTTTGATATTCTTTTAGCAATTCCACCACATATTGCACCCAAAGTAATCTATGATTCTAATTTAGCAATAAAACCTGGATTTATTCCAATTGATAGAGATTGTAAAACACCATTTGAAAATATTTTTGCAGTTGGTGATGTAACAAGTTTAACAGTTAATGATACTATGGCAGTACCTAAGGCAGGAATTTTTGCTGAAGGTGAAGGAATTACAGTTGCAAAAAATATTATTTCAAAACTTGAATCAAAAAAAACATCTACCGTATTTGATGGTAAAGGTGGATGTTTTCTAGAATCTGGAAGAGATACTGCTTCAATTATTGAAGTTGATATGTTTACAAACTCAAAACCTTCAACTAAATTAACAGAATCAACTAAAGATAATCTTTCTAAAAAATTAGATTTTGAAAAAGAAAGACTATCAAAATGGTTATGATTAATCTTTTTGATCTTTTTCTCTAGTTAGATGTTCTAAAATGGCTTTTACTTCAACACCCAAATCTTGATTACCTTTTGACAAGTTTAATTTTTCAGCAATACTATTTTTAAAATCTTGATCTTCTATCTCTATACTCCTTTTTTGAACACAATCTGTATGATCTTCACCAGTGGCTGAAATTTTATTACAAATACTACAAATTTTCACAATTTTTATTTTTCAATAGGACGATTTAATAATTTCATTTTGTGCCTGTGAGACTAGGGATCGTAGTCTAGCTTGGTATGATACTAGCCTGGGGGGCTAGTGGTCGCAGGTTCAAATCCTGCTGATCCCATTATAATTTCAAAATTTTGAGTAATTCTTCAAAATTATCTCGTGTTTTTTCTTGTTTATATGATTTTAAGGCATCAATAATTTTTTCTTTAGATGAATTTTTGTAAATTTTTTGAGTATGTTTTGCAATACCTGATCCAATAAAAAATGCCTGAGTAATTGACGTTACATTTGAGGGTCTTCTTTTTGTACTGGAGCTCTCAAAATCAATTAAAGTTACTTTATCTTTACCAACAATAACATGCTTTGAAATGTTACTTAATTCACCATGATCAAATCCAATTTGATCTAATCTATAACAATCTTCTAAAACATTTCTTATTGTAGATTTTAATTGTTTCACACTACCTGGACCTTTTAACATTTCAATCCAATTACTAAATTTTTTACCTTCAATGTATTCCATAACCAAGAAATTTTTACTAACATCAATCATTTTGGGACCAACATTAACTGAATTTACTAATTTTAATAAAACTGATTCATTTTTCATATTTTTTCTTTGAGAATCTGTCCTTCTAATTTTTAATGCAACTTCTTTGTTTCCTCTTTTTACAAGTACAACAACTCCAACGTAACCTTTTCCTAATATTTCTAAATTCCCAATTGTGGTTGGACCTGTCAAACAAATTGATTTTATTTTTAATTTTTCTAATTCATTAATTCTTGATTTTATTTGACGATTAGTTGCATTTGGATATCCTAAAATTTTTGAATATGGTTCTTCTGTAAATTTTTTAATTGAAATGAAGGAGTGTGCCATCTACTGAAATCACTTCAGATATCTCCTCTTTAATTGATTTACTTAGAGTTTTGTTTCCTAAAATCACCTTAAAACCTCGTTTAAAATCACTTTGAAGACCTTTTGGTATGCCTACTTTGAGATTTTTTCTCAAAAATTCTTTCATAAATTTTTCTGCATTGACATGTTTTCTTTTTTCTAATGAGCTTATTTTTGTATTATTTTCAATCCATACTAATTCACCATCTTTGAGATTTTTAGAAATAAAACTATGCGAACTGTCATTTCTAAAAAATTCTGGTCCCCTCTTTTGATATATTTCACTGATGACTGTAGACTCTAAAAAGAATATGAGATATGCCTCTTTTTGTTGATCTGTATATGATTTACTTCTAAGTACAGTAAATCCCCCTAATTCTAATTGTGTGGACAATGTTGATGTTGCTCTTTTAATTTGTCCCCAAATGATGTCTGGACTTCTAGTTTTGAATTCAAATTTTACAATTAGTAAATTATTCCAAAATTTTTTTGATATTTTTGATTTTTGATTTTTAAAAATTTTTAAACTTGGTTTATTTTTTAATGCTCTACAACTAAGAATAAATTTTCCAATGTTTTCATTTGAAATTGCAGCAGCTAAATTTCTATTACTATCAATTGGATCAATTACTACTATTGCTGTATCAAAAGATTTTGATGTTTTTCCAATAATTTGTTTTTCCTTAATTTTTGTCATTGATTTTACTAAATTTTCAAAACTTCCAAATTCTAAAATTAAAACTTCTGAAATATATCCACTAAAACCTTGTTTTGCAATTTCTGCACCATAAATTTTATTTGATTTTAAAAATGTCTTTAGAATTCTTACTTCATTTCTCATTTTTAATGTTAATGATTTTTTCATAAATTTGGTGTGAAATGGTGATCTATCAGCAGCACTTTTCCATTCACCAATTTTCACATCATAACATGGTACAATGTTGATTTTTGTATCTTTAATTTTAGCCTCAACATAAGGATGTTGAGAATATCTGACATATGGAGAATATTTTTTTAGTGATTCAAAACCTATTTTTTTTGAAATATTTTCTAATTTTTCTTCAGAAATATTTTTTTTAAATTTAATAAAAATATCAATATCAGCATTTTTTGATAACCATGTATCTTTAGCATATGAGCCTCCAAATTCTAATTCTACTACTTCGGAATATTTTTGAATCTCTTTTTCAACTAATTTGTATACCTTATCTGCAATTTCTTTTTTTGATTTTTGAATTATCTTAGATGGAATTGTTGTTTTTGCAATTTTAGAAATAATTTGTTTCATTATTTTATCACTAATCATTTTTTATTTGATTTTATATTAATTTCATTATTTTGACATATTATCTAATAGTTAACTTCATAGACGAGTATTTTTTTTGATATATGTTGAGTAAATTACTTGTATGTTTAACAGGCATGCCTGGTGCTGGCAAATCTACAATTGCTGAGGGTTTGAAATCTAAAGGTTATGAAATTGTTAATTTAGGAAACGCAGTGAGAAATGAAGCTAAAAAAAGAAATTTAGAAGCAAGTAGAGAAAATCTTGGAAAATTAATGTTAGAACTTAGAGAAAAAAATGGACCTGGTGCAATAGCTGAATTAGTTAAATCAGAAATAGAATCTTCTAGTGCAAATGTGTTATTGATTGATGGAGTTAGATCTAATGATGAAATACAAGTTCTTAAAAAATTTGGAAATGTAAAATTATTAGCAATTCATGCATCTACAGATACTAGATTTAGTTTCTTACAAAAAAGAGGTAGATCTGATGATCCACAAACAAAAGAACATTTTGATGAAAGAGATAATCGTGAAATGGGTGTTGGTATTAGCAATTCTATTGCATTATCAGATTATGCAATCTCTAATATTGGTTTAACTAAAGATGAATTAATAAAAAAATCATATGAAATAATTCAAAGATGGATTGAATGAATATTCCAAGTCTTAGCTGCAAAATAGAAATGTTTTGTACAATAAATCCCTCTGAATCTATCGAAAAAATTGAACAAGCAATTTCTAATATTTTTCCTTATTCCATTATAAATAATAATACTTTTTCAATTAGTGCACAATCAAAAGAATTAAGATCATTTGAAAAAATCTATCAGTTTATTCATAATAATAATTTACAAAAAAATTATTTACGTTCACTAGAAGATAATTTACGAGATGATACAACATGGTTTTATCTAAATAAACAAGCAGCATTTGTTGAACAAATTGCAATATGTGAGGAATCAGATGAATCTCCATTAGGACCAATCAAGGTTGTTTTGACATCATCTAATATTGATGCAATAATTGATTGGATAGTTTATGATTAGATAAAATTAGTTAAGAAAATTCACTCATTTTTGATTATTTTTTTTAGTTTGAATTTAAAATCCATTTTTGAAGAATATATGAAATGTTAATTAAATTAGGCATAATTGGGACTGTTTTGGTTTTAGGCGGTATGATGTTTTCTACCGAAATTATTACATTATTTCCAAATACTTCAGCATTATTATCTGATTCATTAAAAGATGACATTAATGGTCTTAATGAAAAAGTAACAAATTCTGCTGAAAATCGTTTAGATGCTTCTATTGATAAAACCATTCAAAGTATTAGCGATAGTGTTTATGAAGGAATTACAGAAACTGGAGATAAATTAGTTGAAAATGTTAATGAAAAAATTTCTGAAGGAATTACAGAAACTGGAGATAAATTAGTTGAAAATGTTAATGAAAAAATTTCTGAAGGAATTACAGAAACTGGAGATAGTATAAAATCACAAATTGTAGAATCAAGTCAATCATCTAAAGAAACGCTTGTAAATGAAGTATCTGAATTTGATCCATTTAGTTTTATTAAAAATATATTTAAAATTAATTAATTTCTACTTCTAAAAGATCTTTAGCAGTAATAACTGAATTATGAATTTGTTCTGCTTCTGTTTTATGCCCAATTTCATCTTTATATCTTGCAGAAAAATGTGTTAAAATTAAATTTTTTACATTTGCTTTTTTTCCTAGCTCAGCGGCTTGTTTTGCTGTTGAATGACAAGTATCTTGTGCTTTTTGTTTTTCTTCATCAAGAAATGTAGAATCAAAAACTAAATAATCACATTCATTAAAAAATTTCTCTAATTCTTTTGTTGGCATTGTATCTCCTGAAATTCCTATTCTTTTTCCTGGACGTTTTTCACCTAATACTTGTTCTGGTTTGATTATTTTTTCATTATTAATAATATCTGTACCATTTTGTAATTTATTCCATAATTCACCTTCTGGTATGCCTAATTCTTTTGCTTTTTCAACATTAAATCTTCCTGGTTTATCTTTTTCTTCAAACAAATATGAAAATGCAGTTATTGAGTGATTTGCTTTTGCTGCATGAATTAAGAATTTATTATTTTCAAAAATTATTCCTTCATTTACAATTGTAATTAGGATAGAAAATGGTAATCCAAAATTTAATATTTTAATATTAGCTGCAAGAAATTCATCAATTCCTTTAGGACCAAAAATTTCTAAAGATTCAGTTCTGTTTTGCATTGACATTGTTTGTAATAATCCTAGAATTCCTACACAATGATCTCCATGTAGATGTGTTACAAATAATTTCATTTTTTTATTCCATCCTAAACCTGATTTCATATATGAAATCTGTGCAGATTCGCCTGCATCAAACATGAGAATTTCACCTTCTTTTTCTAAACATATGCAAGACAATCCTCTTTTTTCTGTCGGCTGTGCAGCTGATGTTCCTAAAAATACTAGTTTCATTTGATTAGAATAGTTCTTGTGAGACTTTTATGCCTATAGATATGATATTTTTTCAATCCTTTTAATTTCATTTTAGGGTCTAATTCTTTTTTATACATAATGGCAATTTTTTTACCTTTAGGAATAATTGAGATAAATCTTTTTAAAACTTTTTCAGGTTTTTCTGATGTTTTTGAAGATCTACCGTATGGTAAATCAGTAACAATTCCATTGTAATCATTTGAAATTTCTATTAATTTTTGAAAATCTGATTTTAAAATTTTTGATTTATAATTATTCATCTTAAGATTTTCTTTACTCATTTCACACATCTTTTCATCAAAATCTATACCAATTGCATTGATGCCCATAGATTCAGATTCTAATAATGTTGTGCCTGTACCACAAAATGGATCACACAATGTTTCCCCTTTTTTTAATCCAATCAAGTTTATCATAACTCTTGTCAATTTCCAATCTAATTCATGAGGATATTTTTTACTTTTTTTAGGACGTTTTTTATCTTCATTTTTTTCTGAAAAACCAAAAAAATTCTCTTTATTTGTAAAAATTAGATATACCGTGATATCTGGATTTTTTAAATTTACTTTTGCATGTGTAAATTTAGATATCATGTCACCCATGGAACTCTCTAATTCTAGTACATTCAATTGATTTGATGATAGATTTACTACTCTACATACAAAACTTTTTGTATTTTTTAGGACTTGAAAATTCTCTTCATCTAAAAACAATCCTGACATTTTTCTTAATATTTGACCAGAAGTTTTTACAAATGTAGCACGTTTTGTAATTTCTTTCCAATTTGTTTTTGATTGAATAATAATTAGATTTGAAATTATTTTTATTTTAGCAAATCTATCATACATTTTTACAATAGAAATTATTTCATCAGTTGCAAGTTCTAAATGATCTTTTGATAAAATAAAAAAACTTTCTGGCATTACATTATTGCCTTTGCAATAGTTTTTGAAATATCTATTTTTGATGTTTTTCCTAAAATTGTATTTGTACTAATGATATTTGTAACTCCTGCTTTTTTAATTTCTTTCTCAGCATTATTCATTAGAAGTGCATGCGTACATGCAACATAGATTTTTTTACATTTTTGTTTTTTAAGAAATTGTGTAGCTTTGATTATGCTACCACCAGTACTTATCATATCATCAACTAAAATTAAATCTCTATTTTCAACTTGTTTCAAATTTTTTGTTTTAATTTTTACTTTACCTGTTTTTCTGTCTCTAGTTTTTTCTAATGCGATATAATCTGAATTGAATTCCTTTGCAAATTCCTTTGCTCTTTCTTTTCCGCCTTGATCCGGTGATACAACTAAGGGATCTTTTAGGCTCAATTTCTTAAAATACCCTGCAAGATCAGGAATTGCAGTTACATTTTTTGTTTTAATGCTAAAGTACTTCAATCCAATTAAACTATGAATATCAACAGCAATTATTTTTGATGCTCCTGCACCTTTGAATAATTTACCAAGTACTTTCATTGTAACAATTTCACCAGGTAAAAACTCTCTATCTTGTCTTGCATATCCCATATATGGAATTACAGCAATTACTTCTGATGAATTTTCTTTAGCTTTGGTGATTAATGATAATGTTTGAACTAAGTTAGTATCTACAGGTGGTTCAATTGATTGTACAACAATAGACTTCTTTTTTGATATTTTACCAATTAATGTAATTTTACTTTCACCATCAGGAAATACTCTGATTTCTGATTTTACAAAATTAGCCTTTATTTTCTTAGATAGTTCTTTTGCTAAACTTTCAGAAGATTTTCCTGAAATTACTGATAATTCACTCAATAAGCAAATATGATTTGAAGGGATTCTTAAGTTTTGAGAAATTATTTTTATTCGTCGCCTTCTCCACGACCCAAATCTCCTAATCCATATTCATCAATTACTTTATTTCTAAATTCATCTTTTTCATCAATTTCTACTTGTTCTTTCTTCTCATCTCCCTGATACACAGTTCTAATTGGCCATGGAATTCTAATATCATATTTTTTAAATTCTTCATACATGATCATTCTTAGATCTGTTTTTGTTTTAAATTGGGATCCATAATCTTTGACGTATAGCCACATTGAAAAATCTAATGCAGAATCATTGAATTGATTAAATCTTACAACAGGTTGTGAAATATCTACATGTAAATCCTTATCACAACCACAACTTGATTTATTTTCATCCAAGTATGAGCATCTGTTTTGTCTAACTAGGTGTTTTCCTTTACCATCTTTAATTTCGATCATTCCTCGCTTTCCAATTTTTACTAAAATTGCAGCAACTTGTTTTGGATCATTAAGATATGAAACACCTACTGTAACTACTGCTGGAACAAGTTTGTTTTCTTTTGTATAATTGATTATTTGTGCTGTTACTAATTGTCTTGTAGGAATTATTGCTACAGATTCATGTAATCCATCTCTAACATAGGTAACTCTAGGTGTAATTTTATGAACATATCCATTATATCCTGATTCTAATTGTACTCTTTCACCTTCTTTGAAAATATTGTCTTTTCTAATCATTATATATGCAAAATAATTCTGCATTGTTTCTTGTAATGCTAAACCAATACCAATTGCAAGACCTCCTGTTGCAGTTGCTAATACAAACAAATCTACTCCCCACCAAGACACAACTCCGAGAATTGTTGCAGCAAAAATTCCTACTGGTAAAATTTGTTTAAATGATTTAGGTATACCTTCTCTTTTTTTACGCGCATAACCTACTGGACGAGAACTTGGAATTAATGGCTCAAAACCATTTAGTCTTTTTTCTTCTCTCCAAATATCTATTGCAAATATTTCATCTGGTTTTGCACCAGGTTTTAATTTTCTTCCTGATTGATTATTTCCAGTAATACAATTGTTAAAATATTTCAAATATTTCTTTCTCTCAGATTCTTTCCATTTTTCAAATGGATTAGTTACTAATTTTTCATAACTCCCAATAGGATTTCCTTTTGAAGTACGATATTGTTCTAATTGAATTATTCCTTCTTTTGTTTTACAGAGATTTCTAAATTCTTCATCAGTAAATTCTTCAGGTGTAATAGTGGGCGGAATCCATTTGTATAATTTATGAAAAAGACCATCATCATCTGAAAAACCTTGCATATCGTACCATACCTGAAAATCTTGTTTTTCAAGAATTGATTTATCACGTTTTGTAAGCATTATTGGGATTAAATGAGAAATTGTATAACCAATAACTAAAATGTTGAAAGTATTGAGAATCTTGGCAAAAGTTTCTTCAGGAGTTAATTCCATTGTTAATGAATTTGAATCATTTTCAAATAATTCTGAAGTTTGAATATATGCATTAGTTGATGAAATTAGAGCAATTGCAAAAAATGGTAATACTGCATTTTGTACAAATTTTGATAAATGTGGTCTAGTGTAAAATATTTTTTTTGATTTAATTAATGATGAGAATGTCCTATATGCAGCAGCTATTGCAATTATTCCAACAATCATAATGATGAAAGCTAACTGAAGTGATTCTGACGAAGCTAATAATTGCGAAACTGTTTCAAATTCGCCCACTGAAATTTGTGAAATATCTCCTTCGCTCATAGTTTGTCTTCTTACTTTGTTTTATTTTCTAGAATAAAATGTTAAGCCATTTTGATTATTTTAAAAGAAAAATTACAAAATTATTGATTATTTTGTGCCTAGTATTGTTGCAACATTTAACAAGGGTTGAAGTATTTTTTACAAAATGACCTATCAAAAATCAATTTGGAATGAATCACCTTCAATGAAATCTTACACGTTATCTAATTTTCGCCAACTTCCACAAATTCAACAACTTTCTGAAGAAAAACAATTTGAAATGGAAGTTGTAGGAAACGTCTTACCTTTTAAAGCAAATAATTATGTAGTTGAACAATTAATTGATTGGAATAATATTCCAAATGATCCAATTTTTGTTTTAACATTTCCTCAAAAAGGAATGTTGAAACCTGAACACTATGAAAAAATGGCTACTGCATTAAAAAATAATGCTGATAAAAAAGAAATAGCAAATATTGCAAATGAAATTCGTTTACAATTAAATCCTCATCCAGCAGGTCAAATGGAGCTAAATGTTCCAACATTAAAAGATGGAACTAAACTATATGGTATGCAACATAAGTACAAAGAAACTTGTCTTTTTTTCCCTAGTCAAAGTCAAACTTGTCATGCATATTGTAGTTTTTGTTTTAGATGGCCACAATTTGTTGGAATGGATGAAATGAAATTTGCAATGCAAGAAGGTGAACAATTAGTTCAATATCTTAGAGAACATCCTGAAATTACTGATGTATTATTTACTGGTGGTGATCCTATGATTATGAAAGCAAAAATTTTCTCAAAATATATTGATACCTTAGTTGATGCAGATCTTCCAAATCTTAAAACTATCAGAATTGGAACAAAAGCTCTTGCATACTGGCCTTACAAATTTTTAACAGATTCAGATTCTCAAGAAATGTTAGAAGTCTTTAAGAAAATTACTAGTAATGGTTTACATTTGGCATTCATGGCTCACTTTAATCATCTAAATGAACTATCTACTGATGCTGTAAAAGATGCAATTAGGGAAGTGAGAAAAACAGGTGCTCAAATTAGAACTCAATCACCTCTTTTAACACACATCAATGATGATGCAGAAATGTGGGCCAAAATGTGGACAAAACAAGTTGAATTAGGTTGTATCCCCTACTACATGTTTGTAGTTAGAGATACAGGTGCTCAACATTATTTTGGAATTTCTTTAATTAAAGCACATGAAATTTACAAAAAAGCATATTCTTCAGTTAGTGGATTAGCTAGAACAGTTCGTGGACCAAGTATGTCTGCAACTCCTGGAAAAGTCCATGTTATGGGAACTGCAAATCTAAATAACGAAAAAGTAATTGTTTTAAGATTTTTACAAGGCAGAAATCCTGATTGGGTGGATATTCCGTTTTTTGCTAAATATGATGAAAATGCAATTTGGTTAGATGACTTAAAACCAGTATTTACTGAAAAATTCTTTTTTGAAGAAGAAATGAAAAATTTACAAAAAAACTAATTCAATTGAAAATAATTTTATCCTAAACTTTACCTGACTTTCTTGACAACTCTATCTTACTAGATAATATTAGTAAAATCATTTCTTATGACTAGTAATTGGACTATAAACAAGTTTTACAAACCATTCAAGATGAAAATATCTCTTTCATTGATTTTTGGTTTGTGGATATTTTTGGTGAACTTCATAATGTTGGAATGCCTAGTTACGCAATTGATGAAAATAGTTTTGTCAATGGTCTTGAAAAATTAGATGCAAGTTCAATTGTCGGATTTAAATCTGTAAATAACTCTGATATGATTTTAATGCCTGATCCAAATTCATTCAAAATTTTACCTAATGATTATGATCCAGGACATAGAAAAAATGCACGTATCTTTTGTGATCTATATGACGGTAGTACAAGAAAAGAATCACGCTATACTAGAGATTCTAGAGGAATTGCACATAAATCAGCTGAAAAACTTGGCGAGTTTGGATTTACTCATACAAACTGGGGACCTGAAATCGAATTTTTTGTATTTGATTCAATCAATGTTTATCCATCACCATATGCTGCAACTCATTCTGGTGGAGGTTCTGGTTATTCAATTGACTCTAAAGAATCACCATGGTCTAAAGGAAATGTTAGTACCGCAATAAATTTCAAAGAGGGGTATTATCCATCACAACCAAAAGATACACTTGCAGGATTTAGAAAAGATGTTTGTGAAGATTTGTATAATCATTTTGGAATAAAAATTGAAGCTGAACATCATGAAGTAGCAACTTCTGGTCAATGTGAAATTAACTTAGTTTATGATGAAATGATTGCTATGGCAGATAATGTAATTGCCGTTAAAAATTTAGTTAAAGTAAAAGCTAAAAGAAAAAATAAAGTAGCAACTTTTATGCCAAAACCAATCTTTGGTGATAATGCATCAGCTATGCATACACACCAAAGCTTATGGAAAGATAACAGCAATGTAATGTACGATCAAGATGATGAAGTTGCACAAATGAGTCAAATTGGCAGGTACTATGTTGGAGGAATTTTAAGTCATGCATCTGCACTATGTGCAATTTCAAATCCTACAACCAATTCTTACAAACGTCTTGTACCTGGATTTGAAGCACCAGTCAATGTTTGTTGGGGATTAGCAAATCGTTCTACTGCAATTAGAATTCCAATGTATAATAGAAATCAAGAAAAAAGTAAAAGAATAGAATATCGTGTACCTGATCCTACTGCAAATATCTATCTTTTAGAAGCTGCATTATTGTTAGCAGGATTAGATGGAATTAAAAATAAAATTGATCCTGGAGATCCTATTGAAGAAAATGTTTACAAACTTTCTCCAGAAAAGAAAAGAGAATATAATATTGGTTCCTTACCAGTTTCATTGAAAGGTGCATTAGATTCTCTTGTTAGTGATTCTAAATTTTTAGAAGAAGTTTTTACAACTGATTTTCTTGAAACATATTCTAAATTAAAATACAAAGAATATACTGCATTTGCACAAACCCCAACTGCTTGGGAAGTTTCAATGTATGCAGATGCGTAACTGGTACAATTATCAAAAATAACATTTTTAAAATTAGATTTTATTTTTTAATTATGAAATATACTTTCTTAATTCTTTCATTGTTACTTATTCCAAGCTTTGCTGGAATCGCATATGGACATACAGTTGACGCAGTTGGGGAATATCGTGTAGAAATTGGTTGGATGAATGAACCAGTTGTTTCTGGCGAAACAAATGCTCTTGAATTATACGTTAACCCATTAATCCCTTGTCCTGATATTTCAATACCTTTGGAATGTGCAAATTCTCAAGAATTTCAAAATGGTATTGAAGGATTAAGAAAATTACTTAAAATTCAATTTGTATATGATAAAACACAAACAATCACTTTACCTTTAGTAGATGATCATGACATACCAGGAAAATATTATGCTTTCATTACTCCAACAGTATCTGGATACTTTCAAGCAAATCTAATTGGAAAAATTTTGGATACGCCTGTGAATTTATCCATGCATCCACCTCCAATTGCAGAAAGATCCTACATTGAATTTCCTGAATTATCTGATCTTGCATTAACTGAAGTTATTGATGATAATGCAAAACTTGTTGAAAGAATTAACTCTTTAGAAAATACTGTTAAGAATCTAGAAAATTCGAATAATCAAATGCAAAATGAAATAGATGTGAATGATATTTGGGCAACTGGAATTGGAATAATTGCTCTTATCATAGCCATAATAGCTCTAGTTAAAATTAGAAAAAATTAACTTTATGAGTAATTTTTTATGAAATTTTCCAAATCATTGATATTCTGCAATGTAATAAACTACAAGTATAGGAAAATGAGTACTGATCCTAACTAGGTTGATAAAAAAATGGTTGAATCTAATTATGATATTTTAGGAATTGTAGAGGGAACAACAGAAAAAGATATTCGAGATGCATTTAGAAGATTAGCCTTACAATTTCATTCTGATCGCGGTGGGGAAAATGAACAATTTATTAAAATTAAACAAGCATATGATGATCTAAAAATTGGAAAAAAATATCCAGATACTGATATTGAAAAAATAAAAAATTCTAGAGTTTATTCGGATGAAAGTGAAGAAGATGTTAGAAGAAAAAATCAAATTTTAGGCCAAGAATTATCTAAAGAAATGACAACTGCTGAAGAATGGGCATCAGCTTTAAATCGTTCAAATGTAACTGCTACTAGATTATTTGGTTCAAAAACTCTTGGTGAAATTGAACTAGAAAGAAAAGCAACTGGTACTTTATCTATCAAAGGTAATTTTATGGCTGGAAGTTTAACTTATGACGGACCTGTTATTATGCAAGGTAGTATCACGAGTCCTTCTTGGACTCAAGAATTTAAAACTAATATTCATCTTACAAAAGGAGATTTCAAATTTATTAATCCATTAGAAAATAAATATAAAATTGAAAATGGGGCTCAGATTATTGTAGATAATGGAAATGTTGTTGTAGGTAATATTTATGGTAGGAAATATAGAGTTGAAGATAAAGAAGGCAGAGTAGGAATTTTTCAAATTCAGGAACATAGAACAGGTATTTCTGCACCACAAGGAAAAATTGTTGCTGAAAATATTGTAAATACTGTATCTCTTGTAGCAGATTCAATTATTGTTTTAAATGTTGAAGAGGATGCAATTCTTTCTGCACGTGAAATTTTATTTTATGGAAATAAATTAACATATGATTGTGTAATTAAATTAAAACAAAATGGTACAATCAGATTCTTTGAAACTTTTTCAATTCAGGGTTTAAGTGGAGATGCAATAATTGAATTAGAAAATGGTAAAAAAATAAGACTGTTTGATCTAAAAACTAAAAAAATTAAAGATTTGGCTGATGAATTTGTTCCTCATAAAGAAAATTACAATAAAGATGCTACTATGGTAGGAAATGGATTTACTATTACTTATGATATGTTAGATAATTTATCTAAAAAACCAACTAAAAAATCAAAATCTAATTGGAAATCAAAATTCAAACTTTCTAAAGATTAGATTTCAATATTAGCGAATTGAATAAAAAATAATAAAAAGAAATTAAAAATTGTAGAACTAATCTAATCGATTAATTCGGTCCAACCTTTGACGAAGACTGAGTCTTTATGTAATGGAACTGGTTGTCCAACTGTAAAGTCCATTGGTCTCATCCAAAAGATTGCTTTTGTTGGGCATACACCTATGCATGCACCATCAGTAATGCATCTTTCTGGGTAGAAGACAAATGCTTTACCTCTTTTCCAGCCTTCAACTGGTTTTACTCTAAGGACATCAGGACCAAGTGTTGTACAGATTTCTACACAGAGTGCACATCCGATACACATTTGTTCACTTATGTCTGGAAGTATTGCTACTGGCATTATAACAAAAAATGTTTACATCCTGTATTTAAACCGGAAGCCAATCTCATAACTCTGTTATGAAAATAATTAAAAAACTATGTGTAAACATAAAATAAAAACATAAAATAAAAACATAAAATAAAAACATAAAATGAAAAAATAAATTGTTACACATAATTATTTTTTAATTAGATCTAATTGTTACAAAATTAAATTTTTTATTACATAATTATAAAACTTGTAACAAAAAAATCATATTAAATTTTTAGAATTATCTATTACTAAAATTATATACTAAATTTTAAAAAATTTGTAAATTCTAGCATAATTATTTTTTTAGAATTATTTTTAATTTTTGTTAGAAATGAATTTACTATTACTTATGATATGTTAGATTATATTTTTAAAATAAATTATAAATTAACTAATTATCATAATTTCATTTTCTAGAACAGTTTGATTTTTTTATTAATTTGAAAGCTATGAAGTTTTAAAAATAAAATAATAAAAAGAAATTAAAAATTGTAGAACTAATCTAATCGATTAATTCGGTCCAACCTTTGACGAAGACTGAATTCTTGTAGAGTGGAACTGGTTGTCCAACTGTAAAGTCCATTGGTCTCATCCAAAAGATTGCTTTTGTTGGGCATACACCGATGCATGCACCATCAGAAATACATCTTTCTGGGTAGAAGACAAATGCTTTACCTCTTTTCCAGCCTTCAACTGGTTTTACTCTAAGGACATCAGGACCAAGTGTTGTACAGATTTCTACACAGAGTGCGCATCCGATACACATTTGTTCACTTATGTCTGGAATAATTCCTACTGGCATAACAAAATTAAATCGAGATTCATGCTTAATATAATTTACCTAAGTTTTTTGACCTATAACACCGTTTCAAATTTTATAACGGCGTTTCATTTTAGATCGCTTTACAATTTATTTTTTAATTATTTCAAAATTTTTATTTCAAAATTATTTTGAATTTTTTTGAGAAAATATACTGTTGATTTAGGTAATTTCATAATTTGTTTTCCTCCTGGTGATAAAATCCATTCATTATTGTCTTTTTTTCTAGCCATTGCAGTAATTATGATTGTAGAACTGTTTTGTTTTCCTAATGATGAAAGTAACATTATACATGAATTAACAAATCTTGCAGATTCTAAATCATCAAATAAATTGTAAATTCCATTAAATGAATCAATTATAATTAAAAATTCCTTTTTTGATATTTTTGAAATGATTTCAGATAATTTTTCCTCCCAATTTAGCTTATTTGGTTGAAAAATTACTACATTTTCTTGTTTTTGAATCATTTTTGATTCAATATATCCTGAATATAGTAAATCCATATCTACAAACATAATTGGATTTTTTACGGAAATTATCAATTTATTTAAAAATTCTATTTTATGAAAAGAATTTGAACATAATACTAAACTAGGAATATTTTTTTTGAATTCATTTTGAATATTTTTCAAATTATCATCTAAAATTATCTTAGGATTTTTATCCAACACAAAAGTTAGTCTTTACAGATATAATAATGAATTTAGTATCTAAAGATATTTCCGATGATTTTCCTTCGTCAAACAAAGTTTATCTAAATAATGCATCTGTTTCTTTGATGCCATCTCAAAGTATTGATTCAATGAAAGATTTTTTAATTGAATATAATTCTGTTGGACCTGACTCTAAAGATTCAGAATTATTTGTAGCTAATAAATTAAAAAATATTAGAAAAATTATTGCAAAAATTATTTGTTGTAAACCTGAAGAAGTAATTTTAACTCAAAGTACTACTGACGGGATTAATATTGTTGCAAATGGACTTTCATTTAATGATTCATCTAATATTATAATTCGTGGAATGACACATGAACACCATTCAAATTTTTATCCATGGATTAAATTAAAAGATAGAATCTCAATTAGAAATCTTCCAATTGATCAAAATGGATTTTTTAAATTAGAAGATTTAAAATCAAACATTGATAATAATACAAAATTATTAGCTATAAGTCATGCTTTGTATAATACAGGTGCCATTTTACCAATCGAAAAAATTTCTAAAGTTCTTAAAAATGAAATTCCATTTTTTATTGACAGTGCACAAACAATTGGTTGTATTGGAGATCATGATGTATCTAAATTAAAATGTGATTTTATGTCCTTTAATGGTTCTAAGTGGCTATGTGGACCCATGGGAACTGGTTTATTTTATTGTAATAAGGAATCTAGTGAATTATTAGAACCAAAAACAATTGGTGGTGAATCTGCTATTGAAAATGATAATAATTTAATTTTTAAAGATTTACCAGACAAATTTCAGACTGGTTTTAGAAATTATGTTGGAATTGTAGGATTAGAATCTTCTGTCAAGTATTTGTTAAATTTTGGTATGAAAAATATTCGTAAAAAAAATCAATACTTATCTAATCTTTTTAGAGAAGAATTAGAAAAAATTCCTAATATTATTTTGTATGGACCAGATAATCCAAATGAACGAACTAGTATTGTATCATTTAACATTAAAGGTTTTGATTCTCAAAAAATTGTAGATAGATTTGAAAAACAAAATATTGTTTTGGCTGTTAGAGAAATAATGGAACAAAAGATCATTCGTGTATCTCCACACTTTTTTAATACTGAATCGGATTTGCTTAAAGTAATAGATGAACTAAAAAAATTATAGGTTTTCTTGTTCTTCTATTACCATCATAGTTAATGTCGATTGAACTTTACTAATTCTTCTAATCTTATTTGTAATTATTGCTCGTAATTTTTCAGCATTATCTGATGATATTTTTAAAACTATATCATATACTCCATAAACCCCTCTTACTTCGTATTTTACTTCTTCTTCTTCAAGAATCTCTTTAATTTCTTTAATTATTGATACGTCCGTACCTAAATCTGAATTTAATAATACATAAGCAGTAGGCACAATTATATTTTTGATAAAACAGTATTTAACTTTTCATAATTTGAAAATTAATTATTTTTTAATTTATTTTTTTAATTTATTTTTTAAATTATTCTATTTCAATATTTTTCGTAATGCTAAAAACATAGTAAATTTCATTAGATGATAATATGAGTAAACCTGGTAATATCTGGAGAAAAGTTCATGGAAAAATTACAAAAAAACCAACTAATTTTTCTTGGTTAATCGAAGAAAAATTGGCTGGTTCAGGAATTCCTACATCATTAGATGAATTTGATTGGCTTCTAGATCAAGGAGTACAATCTATTGTAACCATGACTGAAAATGCTTTACCTGCTGAATGGACTAATAAAATCAATTATTTGCATGTACCAACAGCTGATTTTCATGCTCCTGATATGGAAGGAATAGATTCTGCAGTTGAATTTATTCAAATTCAAAATCAAAATAATCAATCAGTAATGGTTCATTGTGCTGCAGGGTTGGGAAGAGCTGGAACAATTCTTGCATGTTATTTTATAAAATATAAAAATTTTTCAGCTAAAAATGCAATTGAGAAAATTAGAAAAGAAAGACCTGGTTCTATTCAATCAGATGTACAAGAATTAGCAATAAGTTATTATGAAAAATATGTGAGAAATTAGTTTATACAAATTCTGAAACTAATTTTCCATCAACGTTTTTAATTTTCAACGTAATGTTTTCTTGAAAATGTAAAGTCAAGCCACCTTCAACGTCTGGATCCTCAACTTTTACCAATTCCAACATTTTGAGTTTATCAAATTTTTCCATTCATAATCACCTATTCTGGAATTGATACGGTTTCAATTTTTCCATCAACTGCTTTGATAAACATAAACCTGTTATCTTTCAAGATGAAAGTTATTCCACCTTCTTTATCAGGTTCTTCGACTTCAAGAATTGGTTGTCCTAATAGACCGTCATATTTTGCCATTGTTAATTCAAGAAAAAAGTTCCTTATATCCTAATTGATTTCAATTTCTATTTCATTAGAATTATTTTTGATATTTCCTGGTTCAGTATAATCATGTTTTTGCCATGATGAAAATACTTCTGCTCCAATCTTATGTTTGCCTTTTCCTAAATCAGATGCTTTGAATACAAACTTTTCATTAAAGTCAAGGAATTCTTCTCTAACTTCTTCTTCAGATAATCTGATAAATGGTTCAAAGTTTTTTGCTATTTGAACCCAAATTCTTCTATCTTTCATTGGATTAACTAATTTTGGATTTCTTGTCCAGAAAATTGCAGCTTTTCGATATGAATCGATAGTTCTTCCTAATTCCTTTTTCCTAAATCCGCCGGATGTCAATTTTATACCATATTTGAGTTTCATTGAAACATCATTGTTATTGTATGCTTTAGTCCAATTTGCTTCATTGAATGCATTTCTGAGACCTCCTTCAATTGAAAATTGGACATTTATCTCAATATTTTCGTCAGATGAGTACTCTTCTTTAGATTTTACGAGTGTAATTTGTGAAATTTTGCTTTCTGCCATGTACAGTTCATATGATTTATATCCGCAATAAGTGCTTTTTCTGAATACATGAATGCACAAGTAATCAGTTCAGAAGCCAAAGAAATGAGTATTTCTGTCACAGAAACCGATATTGCTGTATTGTACATTATTCAGCATGAACTTCTAAAGGCTTCAAATGTTGATTTTGCAGGTGTAATTGTTAAACATCCATTAACCAATGAATGTTGGATGAGAATTAATTCTAGTACCAAACCATTAACTGAAGTTAAAAAATCAGCTGATTCTGCAATAAAAATGGCTGACGAGTTCAAAGAATTATTTAATTCAAAATTAAGGTAAATAAAATTGAAATTTTGCCCCAAATGTGAGGTTAAACTAAAAAAAGGTTCTTCAGGTCTTGAATGTTCAAAATGTGGTTATATTGAAGGAGAAAAAGTAGTAGAAAAGAAAAAAACTATTACTGAAGAGGAACCAGATTTTTCACTTCTTGCTTTTGAAGGAGATGAAGGTGAAGATACTAATCCTACAGTAAAAATAGACTGTGAAAAATGTGGTCATGATGAAGCAGTAGCTTGGATGTTTCAAACTAGAAGCGCTGATGAACCAACAACCAGATTTTATCGTTGTCAAAAGTGCAAATACACTTGGCGTGATTACACATAAGGTTTAACTGGAACTTATAGTCAAGAAAATTAAATTGACTTTCGGAGCTAAAACAAGTGGTTCAGATGATCTTAAAGCTATTATTTCTGCAATATCCACATTAGTTGAAGAAGCAACTTTTGTTGCAACAGCTGAAGGAATTACTTTTAGAGGAATGGACCCTTCTCATGTTGCTCTAATTGATATATCTTGGCCAAATTCAGCATTTGAAAAATATGAATGTGATAGTGATATTAAATTTGGAGTTAGAATAGATGAATTTTCAAAACTTATCAAACGTGCAGACAAAAAAGATAGTATCGAAATCAGTATTTCTGAAGAAAATATGTTACTTGTTACAGTTGGAAAAAATAAAAAATACAAAATACGTCTTATTGAAAGTTCTGCAACTGATACACCTTTACCAAAAATCCCATATGATTCAAAAATTATTTTAACATCCTCAAAATTTGATAAAATTCTTGGTGATGTACAAGTAGTATCTGATTATTTGACTATCAATACATCTGATTCTAAAGGAGATTTTTCTGGAAAAGGTGATTCTGGAGAAGTAGTCATTGACCTTGATAAAGATGCAGAAGATATTGAAGAAATTTCTTCAAAAGCTGATAGTACTGGTACTTACAGTCTTGAATATCTCAATCCAGTAGTTAAAGCCGTAGGCAGTAATGCTGGATTCATTACATGTGAATTTTCTAGCGCAAAACCACTCAGAATTGAGTTCAAAGTTGCAAATATAGGCAGAATTCACTTTTATCTTGCTCCACGCGTGGAAAGTTAAAGCATTTAAAGATTGAATAATTCAGATACATTGAATTGAAACTTGTTATAAAATATGGTGGAACATCAATTTCCAATGCAAAAGATATCCAAGCAGTATCTAAACATGTAAATGAATTATCTAAAAAACATCAAATTGTATTAGTTTGTTCTGCAACAAGTGGAACAACTGACGATCTAATTGAAATATCTGAATCAATCAAAAAAGAAAATAAATCTAAAGCAGAACAACTTGTATCAAAAATTACCAATAGACATAAACAATTAGCAAAACAAACAATCAAAAAATCTGATGTACAAAAAAAATTATTAATTAAATTGAATGAAGATTTTAAAGAACTTCTTGCATTAATAGATGGTTTAGTTTTGTTAGGTGAAGTTACATCAAGATCAATGGATTATTTAATTTCGTTTGGTGAAAGATTATCTGTAAAATTAGTTGCTGCAGCAATAAATGATTTAACAAAAAAATCAATATCTCTAACCGGTAAAGAAGTTGGAATTGTTACAGATTCTAATTTTGGTGAATCAAAACCACTTATAGATACAACTAGATTAAGAGTATCAAAAAATATTGATGCTCTATTTTCTAAAAAAACAATTCCTGTAGTTGGTGGATTTTCAGGTGCAGATCAACATGGACATACGACAACATTTGGTAGGGGAGGTTCTGATTATTCAGCAACAATAATTGGATCTTGTATAAAAGCAGATGAAATTTGGTTAATGAGTGATGTTGATGGATTAATGACTGCAGATCCAAAAATTGTTAAAAATGCAAAATTACTCAAAGAAGTATCATACACTGAAGCAATTGAAATGGCTTTATTTGGTGCTAAACAAATTCATCCAAGAACATTTGAGCCTCTATTAACTAAAAAAATACCAATGAAAATTAGAAATTCATTTAGTACAAATAATGAAGGAACTTTAGTTACATCTTCACCTTCAACATCTGTAAAAAATACTGTAAAATGTGTAAGTAATATTCGAAATAATGGATTAATAGATATTCGTGGTGGAAGTATGATTGGAACACCTGGAACTGCAGCTAAAATATTTGCAACTTTAGCAAAAGCTGGAATTAATGTTATGATGATTTCTCAAAATCCTTCTGAATCAAGTATTACTATTGTAGTTAAAAATACTGATCTTGATAAAGCTGTAAGTGTACTAGAAATGGATCTTTTAGGAAAAATTATAAAAAAATTAGAAGTTACTACTGGGGTATCCATTATTGCATTAATTGGTTCTGGAATGAGAGGAACAATTGGTGTTGCATCAAAAGTTTTTGCAGCAATTGAGAAAAATAAAGTCAATGTATCTATGATTACTCAAGGTTCATCAGAACTTAATCTTGCATTAGTCGTTAAAAATTCTGATACTAATTCAGCTGTACGTGCAATACATAATGCATTTGAGCTAGATAAAATCAATTAAGACAAATCATTTAAAGTAATAAAATTAGTCAAAATTATTGAAAAAAATCATTATTGTTTTGATTATTGGAATTTTTGTTACAGGAATTATTTCAGTTTCAACTTTTTCAGATCAATATGTTGATGCTGGTTCTACAAAAAAAGTTCATTTTACTCAAACAATTACATCGTCTCAGGATCCTGGATTAGGCCATGAAAATCATCAATTAGCGCTTATTTTATCACCAAATGAAGGCACAATCTATGATGGTTCTATGACATTTACTTCTAGTGATTTAGTTAATGTAGTTGTTTTACATGAAATTAATCAAAATGATGTACAAGGTCAAGACACATGGACTGTGAATGAAAATACAATCTATGGTTTATCTTTAATTGATCCACAAAAAAAATCAGGTTCTTTTGAATTTACAGGTGCAGGACTTGGATTACATTCAACAAATTCTAAAGAATTTACAACAACTGTTAGTGTTGATGGTTGGATTAGAGGACAGCCTACCCAAGTAATTGCACAAAAACTTGAATTAGAAAAAGATGATCCTTTATTATTACTTTCAAGAGCTAACGTTCCAGCTATGATTCCAATGCATAAAGGAATTCATAATACAAATGAAATTCTTTACATAATTACTGACTCTAGTGATGAAGATTATGTAAATACTATTTCAGAAAAACAAAAATGGAATATTCAATTATCTAAATCACTTAAAGACACTCCGAAAAATAATTTTCAAAAAATTTTCATTTTTAAAAATGGAATTAAAGGAGATGGATTTTTTGGATTTCAAAATGAAATTTTTTCTAGTACACCAAAACAATCAGATTATACTCCACTAGCATCCATAATTGAAGTTACTTGGAAAACAGGTCAAAAAGAAATAATTTTTGAATCAGCATCTGATATTATTGATGCTGAAAAATCTGGTAGACTCAAATTTAATGAAACAAATGTAATTGTTAATGCCCCTCAAATAAAATGGTCAGAAGGTCAGATGAAATTACGCTCTGATAAGCAAATTAGTAACGAAATGTCATTTTCTGGAGGTCAAATTACTGAAATTAATGAGGATGAACTTATTGTAACTTTTGTAGCTCATAGAAGTTGGGATTCTGAAGGAAAAACAATTTATCAAATTGTAACTGATGCTACTCCAATAGGACCTGCAAAATTAATGGGTGTAGTACATTCTCCAATTAATTCCAATCTTGTAACTCATTCTCCAATTACTGATCTTTTTCAATTTAAAAATGGGATTAAAGGATCAGGTTCTTTAGGTTTTCAACCAACAATTTCTAGTTCATCTACAAATGAAGAAAATTATAATCCAATTTCAAAAATTTATCTCGTAGAATGGCATAATTCATTATCTGCACAAATTTTACAAACTAAATCTGACATAGATTCATTTCAAAATGATGATTTACTCACAGTTAGTATTGCACGACCAACAAATAATGAATTTATCATTAATTCTCCCATAGTAGATCCATTTCAATAAGAATATCGCTAAACGGATAAATTAGTTAAAAAAGAAATTAATTTGAAATTGACTGGTAAACTCTACATTGTAGGTGTTGGTCCTGGACATCATGATCATATGACATTTCGAGCTAAAAAAGTAATTACTGAAAGTGATACTATTGTAGGATACGAAACATATGTGAATTTAGTTCAAGATCTAATAGGTGGAAAAACTATTCATCGTTATGCTATGACACAAGAAGTTGAAAGAGCTCATCAATGTATTGATCTTGCAAAATCAGGCAAGATTGTTTCATTAGTTTCCAGTGGAGATCCTGGAATTTATGGAATGGCTGGATTAATTTATGAAACACTTGCTGCCACTGGTTGGGATCCTTCTGATGATCTTAAAGTGGAGATTATTCCTGGTGTATCAGCACTGAATTCATGTGCATCCATTGTTGGTTCCCCGCTAATGACTGATTTTGCTGTTGTTAGTATGAGTGATCTTATGGTACCGTGGGAAATTATTCAAAAACGTGTAAAATCAGCTGCACAAGGAGATTTTGTACTTGTAATTTACAACCCTAAAAGTCAAAAAAGAGTTCATCAACTACAAGATACTCAAAAAATTCTACTTGAACATAGGAAACCTACTACACCTGTTGCAATTATTAAAAGTGCATATAGAGAATCCGAAGCTATTGTGATGACAAATTTAGAAAATCTACTTAATTTTGATGAAGAATTAGGTATGACAAGTACTGTAATTGTCGGTAATTCATCAACATATACTTACAAAGATTTAATGATCAATCCCAGAGGTTACAAATCAAAATATAATTTAGAAGAACAAACTAATCCTAATCTTAAAGTTTAGAAACTTTTCTTTATTGCTTCAGATATTTCTTCACTAAGATTTAGTTTTTCTCTTATTGGAGATATAATTTCTACCAGATAATTTCCTATTGTTTGTTTTAAATCCCCTGGATGTATTTTTTTTTCTTTAAAATCATTTTCTAATTCTTTATAATTTGAATATTTTACATTACCACCAAACTTTTCAGGTCTTTCAATTTTCATTTCGTTAAATTTACTAAAAACTATTGATTCAGCAATTGCTAGTATGGGATTATTTTCTATAATTCCTTCATCACACCATGCTTTGTTGATTTTTTTCCTAATTTCATCATCTGTATTGTGGATAAATATGCCTGAATTTGGATCTGATTTACTCATTTTACTTAGTTCACCACCAACTTTTTCATCTCCTTGTTTTTTTAATCCGGGAAGTAATTTATGATGAATAGAAACTGGAACTTTCCATTTCATTTTAGGAAAAATTTCTCTAACTAACATGTGTATTTTTCTTTGATCCATTCCAGCATGTGCTATATCTACATCCAAATAGTGAATATCTACTGCTTGCATTGCAGGATAAAGTAATCTGGCAACATCAATTTTTTCATCACTTTCTGAACGTCCCATAATTGTGAGAGTTCTCATAGTTCTTTTCAATGACATATGTTTTGTAAATTTCACAAGATCTGACCAGTATTCTGGATTTTTTTCATATAATTCTGAACCTAAAACAATTTTTGCATCTGGACAAACTAATTTGAAAGCATCCTGATAATATTTTGAAACTTTAGAAACTGTATCCCAGTTACCACCTAGTTTATCGTTAATAATTGTGTGCCAATCTGCAAGAAAAATTGTACAATTCACTCCAGCTTTAATAAAATCATTAATTTTGAATCCAGTACTGATTAAACTACCTAAATGTAAAAAACCAGAAATCTCTAAACCAATGTAATGATTTGGAGAAGAATTTGTTTTAAATAATTCTGTTAATTCTTCACGTGTTACAACTTCTTCAGTTGGAGCTTTTTCAATTAAATTTACTTTTTCTATGATATCCAAATCAAAACAACTTTCAAAATTAAAGCCTATAAAGATATCCAAAATTGTTGTAATCTTTAGAATCTTTGAATATGGGTAAAATTCTATTATTTTTATGACTCTTGAAGAAGGATTAGAATTAATTAATAATTATAAAAAAGGTTTAGAAAAATTTTTAGAAACATTACCTGAACAATCAGTTCAATTAGGCTCTGAAATGATTCAAACTCTCACTTTAAATTCTAAAAACCAAATTGCAAATTTAGAAGCAATTGAAAAATCACTTAAAAGACCTGCAAAATCTTAATCTATTAAATTTTTAGAGTAATTATTTACAATTTTTTTTATGTTTTCTTAACTCTTCACTATAATCAAATTCAGCACCACATGCACGACATTTTTCTTTCTTTTTATTGTGGGCTTTTTCTTGATGTCTTTTCAGTCTTTCAGAATCTGGTAATATGGTTCCACATTTTTTACATTTTAAATCATTTTTACTGGATCCAAATAATCCCATAACATACTATGTATCTAATAGTATAAAACATAATTTTAGATAGATTTTTTTTAAAATAATTTCAATAAATTATGATTTTTTATTATAATTCTTCATCATCTAAGCTTTTTCTAGGTTTTACACTTAGATAAAATGCATGTGCACTAATAATGAATGATGCAAGAAATATTTTTGTTGCAAAAACTAAATTCCATGGGCGTTCAGGATCTGGATAAGCTACTGATAACATATCAATATCTGGAACTATTCCATCAATAATACCTGCTGTTATTTGTGCATTTAAAACTGTAAAGTTGTATAAAACTTCATAGAAAGAAATTATTGTAAAACTAAGTAACATCAATTGAAGCAAAGCCATTCTTGTTCCAATAATTTTATCACCTGCAGTTCGCTTCCATCCAATTCTAGTTACACAATACCATCCAATTATTGTAGAGAAAAATATCCAAGTTGAAATTCTAGCAAAATTTTCAAAAGGAATAGTTGTATTATGAATTACTTCACCCATAACATATGTTCCATTTGCTAACCACTCTAACATTGTAGCATAAACACCAAAAACTAAAGTTGAAACCATAATAGCTCCACAAACATAGAAAATGTACAGATAAACTTTGTAACCTGTATCTGTTTTTTCTAAATGTCTTGGTTTCATTCTATGATTTGCCAATTTTTGAAATATAAAAATTCATAGCTATTAAATGAGATTTATAGAGTAGTTGTTATGAGATTAATTATTGAAAATACCCATAAACATTCCTTTTGTAGGCAAAGAAGAAATTTCAGTAGTTACATCCATTCTTAAAAATGGTTCCTTAACTTCTTCTGCAAATAAAGGTGGAAAATATGTTCAAGAGTTTGAAAAATCTGTTTCATCATTTGTAAATTCAAAATATACTATAGCTGTAAATTCTGGTACTGCAGCATTACAAGCAGCACTATATGCTTTAGACATTAAATATGGCGATGAAGTTTTAATTCCATCTTTTACTTTTGTTGCAACTGCAAATTCTGTATTATCTACTGGAGCAAAACCCGTTTTTGTTGATATTTTAAAAGAAAATTTTACCATGGATCCAAACGATCTTCAGAAAAAAATTACAAAAAAAACTAAGGCAATTGTTCCTGTACATCTCTATGGCAATGTAGCTTATTTAGACAAAATTTCAGAAATTGCTAAAAAATTTAACATCCCAATAATAGAGGATTCAGCTCAATCACTCGGTTCCACTTTTAAAAATAAACATACTGGTACATTTTTTGAAATGGGATGTTTCAGCATGTATCCTGCAAAAGTAATGACTGCTGGAGAAGGTGGATTTGTTGTTACAAATAGTAAAAAATTGAGAGACAAATTACTAATGATTAGAAATCATGGAATGGTAAAAGGATATGACACAAGAACATTAGGTCTTAACTTAAGATTACCTGAAATAAATGCAGCAATTGCAAAAATACAAATGAAAAAATTACCAAAATTTTTAAAAACTAGAGAACAGAATGCAAAACTTTTGTCAGAATTACTTTCAAAATCCAAACTAAATTTACCAATTCAAAGAAAAAATGAAAAAGTCAATTGGTATCTTTATTCAGTTACTACACCAAAACGTAATCTTCTTTTGAAAAAACTTAATGAAAAAGGAGTAGGTGCAGCCTCATACTATCCAATCCCTGTTCATAAAACTCCATTTTACAAAACAAAAATAAAATTATCTGTAACTGATTGGGCTGCATCACAAGTACTATCTTTACCAATCCACCCAAAAGTAACTACAAAAAATATTAAATTCATTGGAAAAACAGTTTCTGAAATAATTTGAATAAATTAACTGATGCAATTGGTAAAATTTGTGAAGTACTTTTACCAATTCCTGAAGAATTCTATATTGGGAATTCTAACTCCTCAATTTGTATATGTACACTTTCTAGCATTAAATTATTAAAAGAAATTAAAAATTCTGAAATTATTGATAAAGTTGCAATTGTTGGGAGATTATTTACTGAAAATAAAGGAATTGATTCAATAATAAAATATGTTAATCATCATAAAAAAATTAAAACAATTATTGTATGTGGAAAAGACGTTTGGGGTCACAAATCTGGACATTCATTATTTCAATTATATAAAAATGGAGTTGATAATGATAATAGAATAATTAATTCAACTAGTCCTGAACCATTTCTAACTGTTTTAGAATCAGAAATAAAATATTTTCAAAAAGAAATTACACTTGTAAATTTAATTGATGAAACAAATATCAAATTAATTCTTAATAAAATTCAAAAAAATTAATAACCATTTTTTTGTCTTTCATGATTTATTTGATTTTTTCTTTTGTATTCATTTAAAATATCATCAGGTGTTAATTTTAATTCTAATGATGCTTGAACTACAAAATGCCATATGTCAATTAATTCTTCTCTAGCCTCATTTTGATCAAATTCAGTAGGTGTTTTCCACCATTTCCAATTTGTAGTTCTTTGTAATTCAACAGCTTCATGCATAATTGCAGTGCATAATGCAGAAACTCTGCCTTCTGCATCTTTTGGGTATCTATCTAATTTCATTATTTCAGATAGACCTTTTTGTAGTTTGAAAATTTCATCTAATCGATCTTCATTTTTTTCTAACATGATAATTTATTTTTAAAATTATTTACTTAAGTCTTTTTAGAATTGGATCATTTTTTCATATGATTTCAAACGTTTTGTAATGTCGCCTTTTTTTATTTTTAGCAAACCATCTAAACCATATCTTTCAACTGCAAATGAACCAAGTACATTTCCATATACTACAGCTTTTTTAATTTCTGAAATCTTTGTTGTTTTTTTACTAGCAAGATATCCAATCATTGCACCTGCAAATGAATCTCCAGCACCGGTAGGGTCTACAACATTTTCTAATGAAAATCCTGCAGTAGGAAAAACTACGTCATCAAAAAACATCAAAGAACCATGCTCTCCTTTTTTAATTATTATATATTTTGCACCCCATTGTTTCATTTTTTTTGCACATTTGATTAGATTATGTTCTTTTGTTAACAGTTTAGCTTCTTCATCATTAATTACAACTGCATCCACATTTTTTATCATTTTAATCACTGCATCCCTTTTTGTAGAAATCCAAAAATCTATTGTATCACACATTGAAAATTTTACATTATCAAATTCTTTAATTAATTTAGTATTTTGTTCTGGGTCATTATTTGCAAGATATACAAATTGTGATTTTTTATATTCATTTGGTACAACTGGTTTAAAATTTTCAAGAACATTCAATTCTGTTTTTAAAGTAGATCTTGTGCTTAGAGTACTATCATATTTTCCATCATATCGAAATGTTTTTCCTTTGTTTATTGCTAATCCCTGTAAATCCAGATATTTTGACAAAATATTGTGATTCTTTTTTGAAAAATCATCTCCAACCACTGCAATTAATCCAGTTTTTACAAAATTACTTGATGAAATGGCTGCATATGTTGCAGCCCCTCCTAAAACATTTTTTAGAGTTTTAGTAGGTGTTCGAATTGTATCATATGCAGTTGATCCAAAAACTGTAAGCATTTAGCAAAAAACTAAATTTATTGTATAAATTTCCTTGTTTGTTCTTCTGTTGGATAGTAATCAAATGGAATTTTTAAGGATGTGATCAACAAATCATATTTTATTATTCCTGAAATTTTTACAGATTTTGTTTCATCTGAATTTGAATCTGTTGTAAAACTACCTTCTACATATGTACTATCAATTGGATATAATGTGAATGATTCTAAACTTCCTTTACCTATCACTTCATCGTCATAGAATACAAAAAATTCAGTTTCACCTGCAGGTAATGTCAATATTGATGGATTGGTAAATTCTAATCCTATTTTATAATTTGAATTATCTTCATTTATGATCGCATTCTCTGAAATACTCATTGATATTTCTGATGCAGATTGATATTGTGAAAATCCAAAAATACCTGCTAATAACAAAAATAAGATAATTGTACTTTTTTTCTTTACAGATTTCACGACTAATTTTTAAAATATTTTGATATAACCTAAAATTAAAAAAAATCCCAATAATTTGTGTAAATTTTTTGATTTAATCTTAAATCTCATTAGAGCTATCTCAATAAATCAAAATTAACTTAATTATTCTCATTGGCACGAATTAAGCTCAAAATAGGTGAGAATGAAATTGAAGTAGATTCTAGAGATTTCTATGTTGATAATCAAACACTAGGTGAAATAATAGATAATATTTCTCAATATATGCCAGAAAATCAAGCAAAAATTGTATACGAATCTAATCCAAAGTTATCTTCTAATACAAATTCAACAGAACATGGTTTGGAATATCTAGATGATGCGGAAACTTTTGAACCTGAATTTAATGAACCAAAATCTATCAACAGTAATGAAATTAATTCTAAACTAAAAATTTTAGAAACAAGCAAATTTTTTGATTCACCAAGAACTGTTGGTGAAACGGTTCAACAACTTAGAGAGTATGGATGGGCTACAAGTACACTTGATGTTTCAAAATCTTTAGCAAAAATGGCATTAAACAAAAAATTCATTAAAAATTTGACTGAAAACCAAATTCGTTATTCAATTGAACAATTATCAATGTCTAGTTAGAAGAATAATTACATTTTATACAATCAGAAAAAATTTCTCCATCTAAGTGATCAAAATGTGTGTTACATTGTTGACATGTATGATGCATATCGAAATATCCATCTTTTTCTGTAATTCCTATTTTATTAGATTCAAGATTTGTGCTTTTACACTTTATACAATGACAACCACATTCTATTTTCATAATTTTTCTCAGATAATGTATGTATAGTTTCTATATGTATACAAATCATTGGATAAAAAACGTGAAGTTCCCATAGAAATTGATGATCATTTCAAACTTTTTGGAAAAGAACCATGGGAAGTGGAGTATGGTGAAAAATGCCCCATATGTGATGTTAGAATAGATGAATATGGTTTTTGTTCATGTGGTTCTAATGGAGATTAAGTTTTTTCATAAATGGCACAGTTAAAACAACCAAAAATCCCATTATCAATGGAATAAACATTGAAAATTCTGGTATTACTGTAGTTCCAATAATTGTTATTTCACCGGTTGATTGAGGGTTAATACTTAACAAAACATTCTTCTCATCTTTTACTTGTTGTTGATAATTAATTTTTTCATCATCAAGTAATACTAAATATGGACCACCTAGCAATTCTTCTGGTAAAATAATTGAATATTTTTTATTTTTTTCATTTACCTCAAAACTAATACTTTTTGTAATTTGTTCAAAATTAAATCTATTAATTTCAGAATCAGTTATAATTTCAACATTAAATTTGTTTTCTTCCCATTCAACTTCTTTTACAATTTTTGGAATTTCATTATAATATTCTACAACAACATAACCTCCACCATTTATTGAAATTCCTTTTTTATCATTTAGTTGAATTAAATTATTATTAAGGAAAATAAATTCTGTTTTTTCCTCAAATTTAATTCCAAATGTTATTGGATATCCTATATCTAATTTTGAAATACTATCTGATTTCCAAAATATATTTTTTAAATTATATTCAATAATTGTATTTTCTTTAACTGGTTCTAAAATTGATACTGATGCATCATTACCAAATCCAATTATTCCAAATTGTATTTCTTCTCCATCTTCATTTGTTACTGAAATACTTTCTTCTATTACATTTTCAAACAAATAAACATCTACTGGTCCATTTGAAGAACTAATCACATGTTTTGCTTTAACAATCTCTGTTTCATCCAATATCAATTCAATTGATTTTTGATATGCTGGTTTCCCAAAAGATAATTGAGCGTCAGCAAAAGGTATTATTGCAAAACTTACGCAAATTATAGTAATTAAAAGTATTTTTTTAAACATTTATTCCAAAGTAACTTTTGACATTACAACTTTTTCTAATGGACAATCATTTCCATCTCTTTGTTCATTTACAATTTTATCAGCTACATCCATTCCTTCTTTAACTTGACCAAATACAGTATATTCTCTATCTAAAAATGCACTATCAGAAGTTACTATGAAGAATTGTGAGCCTGCACTGTTTGGATCTTGTGATCTTGCCATTGAAACAATACCTCGTAAATGTGATCTTGAACTAAATTCAGCTTTAATATTATATCCTGGTCCTCCCATTCCCCAAGAACCTTTGTTATCTGTTTTTGTATTAGGGTCTCCACCTTGAATCATAAATCCTGGGATTACTCTATGAAAAAGTGTACCATCATAGAATCCATCTTTAGTTAATTTTTCAAAATTTCTTACAGTTTCAGGAGCTAATTCTGATAATAGATCGAAAGAAATTTTTCCATGATTAGTTTCAATATTTACTGTAGTCATAAGGTTGCTGATATCAAATTATCATAAAAGTCTTTTTGTGAAATTCTATGAATTAATTTTATATTTTATTAAATTTATTTAAAATATTTCCAAGTTTTTTTCCTATTATCTATCTGAGGTCTTAATTTTTAAAATTATAGTATTAAAAATTTATTTTTTTATTTACAAAGTAATAGTGTTATATAGATCGGTTAGAATTTAGATATATTGAATCGTACAAACCAAAGCACGATAATTAAAGAAGCAATTAATTCCTATCTTGACAAAGGAGTAACTGACAAACAAGACATCTATACAAAAGTAGTTGATGAACTTGGTGTTCCAAGACCTACAGTAAGAAGAGTTGCAAGAGATCTAAGAACTGAATTATTACAAAAGATCCAAATCTTACAATCTGATATGCCTAAAGTCTCAACCACTCCTGAAGAAACTGAATAAATTCAGCTCCATTTTCTTTTTAATTTATTATTTTAATGAGTATTAGCATTACTATTATAAAGAATGAATTTTTGAAATTAATCATGGGGTATTGGAAAAATCATATGGCAACCATCATTACAGCAAGTTTTGCTGCAGTTTTAACTGGACTTTGGCCACCATTTTATGATTTTGCACCGATTCTAAATTTTGTCTTTATTATGGCAGTACCAATTACATGGTTTTTAGCTCTAACTTGTTGGTTATCTCAAAAAAGTGTAGATTATACAACAAAACATTCTCATGCACATGAAGTACACCAAAAAAAAAGCTTGAATAATTCTCAAACAGTTCAAGTTGAAATACCAAAACAAGTTAATCTATCAGAAATAAAACAAATTCAAGATGAACTATCTACAGAATTAAATGATCTAAAATCATCTGTAGAACTAAAAGATAGTGAAATTGAAAGATTAAACCAAGAAATTTCAAATTTAAAGACTTTAGTTCAAATTGAGTCGTTAAAAGCTGAATTGGCTAATTTGAAAATGTTATCTTCCAAAAGAAAATAATTAATCTTTACAGTGACAACTGACTATACCGTGATTCTTTTTACAACCAGGACAACTTTCCGCACCACCATAATGACATTTACATGAACATAACTCAGTTGGATCTTTTTTTAGACTCAATATTGATGTGTTAAAAATAATACTATTAGACTTTTACATTATAGGAATAAATTATGTTTCAAAATGTATTTGTAAATAATTTTTTATTTTAACTTAGATGCAAGTTGTAAAGTTTCATCAACCATTTCTTTTAATCTATTTTTAGCATCTTCATCTGAAATTTGATTATCTGTAAATATTTCTGTAGTTAGATAAACTGCTTTTGGATTTGTAATGACTCTAAAGTATGATAGTAATTGTGTGATTACTGTTTGAACATCTACAAAACCAATATTTCCAGCAGCTAAAATAACCATACCTGCAACTTTACCTTCAGTTTTTTTATAATCAACATATTCAAAGAGATTTTTTAATGCAGAACTAAAAAATGAATTATAAATTGGTGAACCAATTAGCCACACATCTGCATCCATTATGTCTTTTGCAGCATTTTTAGTTGCTTCATTATACTCTACATCAAATCCTCTATAGCATTCAATTTCACCATCTGAAAGATTGATAAATTTAGTATCCAAATTTTTTGATTTTGTATATTCATTAACATATTTCATAATTATCTGGGTGTTTGCAGTTTTTCTTGGACTAGCTGAAATAATTACAATTTTCATAATTCCTACTACTGCTCTTTGTATTTAATCCCTGCAATTTTTAAAATTAAACGGGCTTGGAGGGCTTCGATCCCTCGACCTGTAACTTAGGAGGCTACTGCGCTATCCATGTTGCGCGTCAAATTGACTCTGCGCTACAAGCCCAGCAGAAAAAATATTCTAAATTATTTAAGCCTAATCAAGATTAGTTTGAATTAAATCTTGAATTTCTTTCCAGTCTGAATTTCCTTTATCTTCCCATTTTTCATAATATACAACATCTTTTAGATCTAATCTTGGTAACCAACGTGCAGTTTCAAGATCTGGTTTATCAGCAAATTCATTAACATAACCTAAACACAAGTATGCAACAGGCACTACGTGTTCTGGTAATCCAAGAGTTTCTTTTAAAACATCATTTGAAAGAATACTAACCCAACCTAATCCTATTCCTTCAGTTCTTGCTGATAACCACAAATTTTGAATTGCACAACATACACTGTAAAGTCCAGCTTCTGGTATACTTGATCTACCTATAACAAATGGGCCAAATTTTGATGGATCATATGTTACACAAAGATTAACAGGAGATTCTAAAATCCCTTCCAACTTAAATGATAGATATTTTGATTTTTTTGGTTCTTCTACTATTTGAGAAGAACGTTTTTTCTCTTCATCAAATGATTCTTTTATTTTCTTTTTAGTCTCTTGATCTTTAATTAAAATAAAATTCCATGGTTGAGAAAAGCCTACTGATGGAGCATGATGTGCTGCATGAAGAATTTTTGATAATTTCTCTTCTTCAATTGGTTTTGATATGAAATGTGATCTGACATCCCTACGTGAGTAAATAGCCTTGTAGAATCCTCTTTTTTCCTCATCAGTGAAATTTTCTTCCAATATTTACACTCATTTTCTCTTTTTATTCAGCCTTTCTTTTCTTAAACGTTAATAATGTCTGAACCTTGCTTTCAACTTCAATGGGCCTGTAGTCTAGCTGGTTAGGATACCGCCTCGACATGGCGGTGATCATGAGTTCGAATCTCATTAGGCCCACTTTTTATTATTTTTCAGTTCTGAATTCATTTTCAGCAACACTCCATGTACTTTGAGTGATAATCATACCTTCAACAACAAAATTACTTATTTCATTATTTATCATAGATTGGTAAATTTCTGAACCCACTTCAGATTTATTTAGAATAAATGTATTTTTTATAGGAACTTCACCACCTGCAAAAATTTGTGCTCTTCCAGGCAACGCAACATCTTCTGTGGAATATTTTCCAGAACCTAATAACACATCATCACTATAGAGTTGATATTCAATTACTGGAACTACAAATATTTTTTCACTAGAATTTTTTACAAGAAATGTAACAACAAATTTTGCTTCATTATCTCCAGCTTCTCTTAATACAACATCTGTTAATTCAACTTCAACTTGTTCAAGTGACACATTATCTAAACTTGCATAATAAACAATTCCTCCCATTAAAGCTAAAACTCCAGCTATTGCTGCATAAACTGTAAGTCTACTTTGAAGTGCCATTTTAATATAATTCTTAATCTACAAGTAAAAAACGTTGTCAAGATCCAAATACATAATATTTGATATAATATTTGATTAAACATGGCTGCAATAGAACAAGCAATTCTTACTTGGATTCATCTTGTTTCAGCTGCAATATGGGTGGGAGGTTCACTTTTTATCGGAATTGTATTCTCACCACTTCTAAAAACTATGACTAATTCCCTTCAAGAAAGAATGCAAATAATGATCAGAGTTGGAAAACGATTTAACAAAATTGCTGTACCTGCATTAATTATTATGATGGCAACTGGTTTGTATAATTCTCATTTAATATTAGGCAAACCAAATATTCTTTTTGAAACAAGTTATGGACAATTTTTAGTAATTAAAATTATACTTGTTATTGTATTAATTATTGTATACGCAGTACATGTTAGAGTAATTCGTAAAGATGTTGAAGAAAAAATTATGTCAAATCAAATGTCTGAACCTGAAATACAAAAATTAAGAAAAAAAATTATTATTCTTGGTGAAATAACCGTGGTTTTATCTTTGGTAATTCTATTTTTGGCATCATTACTTGATGCTGGAGTTTGATACTCCTTCGATAATAACTTCAAATCCTTCTGGTATCTTTCCAATTCCATATCTACAACCCGTAATTTTTGATGTTACAAACAGATTTGTTTCTAAATGATTTGTAATTTCTTTAACTCGAAATATTGTTTTACCTTCAGTCAAACTTGCTGGTACTACAATCATATCAGCTAATTTTTCATCCAACCCAAGTGAATTATCAATAATTTTATCTAAATCTAAATCAAAATTTTGTATTTTTTTATTAAATAATGCATCAATTCCCATAATTGAATTATTGTCAATATTATAGATTAACAATGAAGCCCCAGAATCAATTGCCTCCTGTTCTTTAATTTCAATTTTTACTTTAATTTTTTCTTTAATTTTTTCTATTTTATCTTTTATTGTTTTAATTGAAATTTTTGAAAATGTACAAATTAATTTAAAATCATTTGATTTTCTTTCTAAAAGATTTATTGATTTAATTTTTGATGGATACACTTCTAATTTTATTTCACCACCACCTTTTGGATAATACCCTCTGTTAGTAATTTTAATTGAAAATTCTATTCCCATTCGAGAGTATGCTTCTTTCAATACATACTGAGTATAATTCATTGATGGGCTCCAAAGTACATCTGTACCTCCTTTAATTGTTAAACTAAGTTTTCTTTGTGAAATTGATACAACAGGAATCAAAACTTGAAGAATCAATGAAATACTTCCTGCTGTTTTAACATCTTCAATTAATTCTAAATTTTCTATGTTACCTGGAATGAATTTTAATTCTGTAGATCCTAGTTCATTTCCAACAACATCTGCATTTGCAATTTTTTGTAAAATTTTAATCGCAGTAAGATGTTGTGGTTTTAATCCTCTATTTTTTCTATTTTTTCTAATATTTTCTAAATGAATTGGTTGATTTGTAATGCATGATAATGTAATTGCTGAGCGTATTATTTGCCCACCACCTTCCCCATGTCCTCCATTAATTTTTAGAAAATTCATATTTTTTAGTAGTTAAGACGCTTTATGATAGTTTTTTAAAAAGAAATTTTCTATATTTTGTATGAATGGTTTGTTAATAGGAAGATTTCAACCATTTCATTTAGGTCATCTTGAAGCATTACAATTTGCATTATCTAAAGTTGATAAACTATGGTTGGGTTTAGGCAGCTCAAACAAACCTATTGAACAAAATAATCCATTCTCTGCTGAAGAAAGGAAGAAAATGATTTTATCTTCAATTGATGATTCAATGAAAAATAAAATTACAATTTATTTTATTCCTGATCTGGATAATCATGTAAAATGGATTGAAAAAATTGATACTATTGTTCCAAAATTTGATATTGTTTTTTCTAATGATCCATTAACTGATCATCTATATTCAAAAAGATCAGTTCAAGTAATGACTATTCCATTTTTGAAAAGAGACCAATTATCTGGTACTAGAGTTAGGGATCTGATTAAAAGCGATCAAAAATGGGATGACCTTATTCCTTTTGGTACTAAATTAATTTTAGAAAATTTAGATGCAAAAAATAGACTAAAAATTCTTTAATTATAAATAAGCCTGAGCCTAACGAATTTTGAAGATATTTTGGAATATTTAGTAATGTTACCAGGTCCTACAAATGTTCCTGAACGTGTTACTCGAGCAATGATTGAACCATCAATTAATCATAGAAGTGATGATTTTGTAAAATTATATGAAGAATGTGTTAACAATACAAAAAAAGTTTTTGATACTCAAGGTGATGCGGTTTGTTTATCTGCATCTGGTACTGGTGCTGTGGAATGTTCTGTTGTAAATTTAGTTAAAAAAGGTGATAAAGTAATCATACCTGTTAATGGTGAATTTAGTACTCGTTTAGCCCAATCAATTGAATGGGCTGGAGGAGAAACAATTAGAATAGAAACTGAACCAGGTGTAAATCCAACATATGATCAAGTCAAAGAAGCTTTTGATAATAATAAAGATGTAAAAGCATTCTATGCTGTTTGGAATGAAACTTCTACTGGAACTATGATTAATTATCTTGACAGAATTAAAGATCTTACTTCAAGAAATGATTCGTATTATGTTTTAGATGGAGTCTCTATTGTGGGTGGAGAAGAACTTCATATGGACAAATGGGGAATTGATATTGCAATGACTGGAGCACAAAAGACATTTGCATGTCCTCCAGGAATTTCACCAATTTGTGTAAATGAAAGAACTAGAAAATACATGGAAGCTAATCCTCCAAATACAACATATTTCAATTTACCAAGATATTTCAAATATTATGATGAAGCTAAACATACTCCATTTACTCCTGCATTACCTGTTCTTTATGCATATAGAGAAGCATTAAGAATTATGTTTGAAGAAGGAATAGAACAAAGAATTCAACGTCACAGAATTTGTTCTGATGCATTGTATTCAGGATTATCTGCTATTGGATTAACACCATTTGCAAAAGAAGATTCACGTTCAACTGTAGTTATTGCGTTAAATTATCTAGATGGATTAGAGGATAAAATATTCCGTGAAACATTAGCTAAAAAATTCAGAATTTTAGTTGCAGGTGGATTTGGTAATCTAAAAGGTAAAGTTTTCCGAGTTGGATGTATGGGCGAAGTTAATGCCTCTCATGTCATGAGATGTATTTCTGGAATTGCATCAACATTATCTATGATGGGATATGATACTGATTCACAAGCAGGTCTAAAGATAGCTGAAGACAAATTAAAGGCTCTTCCTAACCCTTCTTAACTTTGAGAACGTTTAACTAATATAAGGAAATTCGGAAACGATCACATTGACTTTTGATAAAGGCTCATTAATTTTAGTTGATTATACTGCAAAAGTAAAAGATGATGATGAGGTCTTTGATACTACTCTTGAAGCAGATGCAAAAAAATATTCACTTCATGAAGAAAACGCAAAATATCATCCTAAACTAGTTTCTATTGGTGAGACATCATATCCTGTTCTAAAAGGATTTGATGAAGCATTAGCAAAAACAGCTGTTGGTGATAAATTAACAGTTGAAGTCACACCTGACAAAGGCTTTGGTGCTAGAGATTCTGGTAAAGTTAGAATGATTCCACTTAGAAAATTAGGTGAGGATGCAGAAAAAGTCTCAGTAGGTGACACAATTGAAGTTGATAATAAAAGAGGAATTATTCGTTTTATTGGCTCTGGTAGAGTACAAATTGATTATAATCATAGATATGCAGGAAAAACAATTCTATTTGATGTTAATGTACTCAAATCACTTGATTCACCAAACGATAAAGTTGATGCAATCTTAAAAGAGAGACTTCCAGTTGAGGATGCAAAAATTGCTTTTGATTTAAAAGATAAAGAAGCAAGTATTACAATCCCTGAAGAAATTTTACGTGCAGATGGCCTACAAATTATGAAACATTTTATCCAAATGGATATTTTCAAATTTGTTAGTACTTTAGAAAAAATTAGTTTTGTTGAAACTCATGTCAACAAACAAGCTCCTGCAAAAAAATCTGAAACAAAAGAAAAGACTGCTTAAATTAAATTACTTTAGTAATTTTTGCAAGATTCATTGCAACTTTTTTTGTCATTTTAATTTCTTTCAAAATTGTATAGCGTTTTGGTCTTAATCCTTGTGCAATCATCAAAGCTTCAATAATCATATCTGATTTTAATCCAATTTGTTTTGCTGTAGTTGGTGCACCAACATCCTTTAATGTTTTAATAATTTTTTTCCAATCTTGACCTTGTAATTTTGCCATCAGTATAGATCCAATTCCACATTTTTCTCCATGAAGTCCAATTCCTGGTGCAATTTTATCAAGTGCATGTGAAAAAAGATGTTCTGCACCTGAACATGGTCTACTACTTCCTGCAATACAGGATGCAACTCCTGCACTAATTAATCCCTCTACAATTACACGTTCATCTAGTCCTTTCTTTGCAAATTCAGAAGAATTTTCCATAACAATTTTGGCACTCATCATTGCCAAATCTGCTGCATATCTTCCGTAGTACTCTTTTGTTTTTTTGTGACCTAATTGCCAATCTTTTACAGCTATTATATTTGCAATAAGATCTCCACAACCACTTGCTAACAATTTTGATGGAGCTTTTTTAATAATATCAATATCTACAAAAACTCCCATTGGTGCAGATGCTACAATCGAATGTGGTTTGTCACTTTTTACAGAAACAAATGGACTTGCCATTCCATCATGTGATGCAGCAGTAGGTAAACTTACAAATGGTATAGATAAATTATATGAAATTAATTTTGCAGTATCTACGGAACGTCCACCACCAATTCCTACAATTAAATTTGATTTATCTTTTTTAACATTTTTTTCAATTTTGTTAATTGATTTAATTTGATTATCTATTGATGTATGCCATACAAATTGAATTTTTTTAATTTTTAATGATTTTTCTATCTTAATTTTTAAGACTTTTTGAACATTTGCACCACAAATTAATGAAACTTTTTTTGGTTTATTTAATGACTTTAGAAATTTTCCAAAATCTCCTATGTTTTTTTCACCTATTTCTATAAGTCTGGGTAACTCCATTGTGTGTGATTGCATGCGATCTTCATTTTTTTAACATTATTTATCATTTCAAAGGATCAAAAAGTTATTTAAAAGGGTGACATGACATTTACTTTATCTTAAAAGGTGTATTTTGTCAAATAATGTTGAAGAAAAAATTTTGCATGGGACTACCACTGTAGGTATCAAGGCTAAAGATGGAATTGTATTGTGCGCAGATATGAGGGCTAGTGCCGGATATTTTATTGCAAATAACAATACTATGAAAATTCAACAAATTGACCTTCATGCAGGCTTAACTTTGGCTGGGGGAGTTGCAGATGCACAAAATATTGTAGATGTTTTACGATATCATTCTAATTTACATAGAGTTGATAAACAAAATTCAATATCAATTCATTCTTTAGCAAGACTTTGTTCATTGATTTTCCATCAGAATAGAGGATATCCATTCATGGCTGATATCTTATTAGGTGGATATGATGCAAATGGTCCTGCATTGTTTAATGTTGATATGTTTGGTTCTGTTGAAGAAAAATCTTATGTTACAACTGGTAGTGGATCACCAGTAGCTTATGGTTTACTCGAAGAAGAATATAGAAATGACCTCACAGTTGAAGAGGCAAAAAAAATAGCTTTACGAGCTGTTAAAGCTGCAATCGTTAGAAACATTGGTACTGGTGATGGAATAAACATCGCAGTAATGGACAAAGATGGATTCCGTCTATTAACCGATGAGCAAAAGAAAGCAGTTATCGAACTTTAGTGATTTAATGCAAAGAAAACAATCTCCAAAAGAATTACCTCCTAGTAGCCAGAATATAATGGCAACCATACTGCAAAGTATGCCAAAAGAAGCAAGCATTACAAAAATAGAATATGAAGGACCACGAATTGCACTTTATACAAATTCACCTAGATATCTATTAGAAAATAATGAAACAATTTCAAAACTTGTCAATATAATTAAAAAACGAATTGTAATTAGAACTGATGAATCTATAAGAAAACCAGAAGATGAATGTAGAAAAATTATTGCAGAACATGTTCCCAAAGAAGCAAATCTACAAGCAACTTTGTTTGATACATCCACTGGTGAAGTTTCAATTGAAGCAAAAAGACCATGGTTATTACAAAGAAATGCTAAAGAATTCAATCACGCTGATTTAACTGAAAAAATTGGTTGGAGATTAAGAATTAGAAAAGCTACTACCATACCATCACGAACTATTCAAACAATTAATGCAACTCTAAAACAAGCTTCTACTGAAAGAAGTAAACAAATGAAACAAGTAGGTGATGATATTTTTAGACCTCGTTTATCACAAAGAACCGAAGTATCTCTTCACACTCTTGGTGGTTTTGGACAAGTAGGTCGTTCTTCAATGTTATTGTCAACTCCAGAAAGTAAAATCTTAGTTGATTGTGGAATTAATCCTGGTGCTCGTTCACCAATGGATTCATACCCAAGACTTGATTCATTAGATATTACATTAGATGAACTTGATGCTGTAGTAATTGGACATGCACATTTAGATCATACAGGATTTTTACCTGCGTTATGCAAATATGGTTACAAAGGTCCAATTTATTGCAGTGAACCGACATTACCTATGATGAATTTAATTCAATTAGATGCAATCAAAGTTGCAGCAGCACAAGGTAGAACTCCAATGTATGCAGAAAGAGATGTAAAACAAGTTATGCGACAAACAATTACTTTACCATATGGAACTGTAACTGATATTTCTCCTGATATCAAATTAGTTCTTGCTAATGCAGGACATATTCTTGGCTCTGCATTATGTCACTTTCATATTGGTAATGGTGACCACAATTTTGTTTATTCGGGAGATATTAAATTTGGAAAAAGTATATTGTTTGAAGCTGCAAGTTGGAATTTCCCGAGAGTAGAAACATTGTTGATTGAGAGTACTTATGGTCTTAGAGAGGATGTTCAACCAACTAGACAACAAGTAGAATCCTCTTTCATTAATGCAGTAAATAATACTTTAGCAGATGGAGGTAAAGTTCTGATACCAATTCCTGCAGTTGGACGTGCTCAAGAAATTATGATGGTAATTGATCATTATATGAAATCTGGTGAAATGGTTGAAGCACCAGTGTTTACTGAAGGTATGATTTCTGAAGCTTCTGCTATTCATGAATCGTATCCTGAATATCTTGCAAGAGAATTGAAACAGAAAATTTTGGAAACCGATGATAATCCGTTTGACTCTGAATACTTTACAAATATTGAACATGCAGATGCTAGAGAAGAACCAATGAGAGAAAATTCACCATGTATTATTTTAGCAACATCTGGAATGTTAGAAGGTGGACCTGTTTTAGAATATTTCAAAAATATTGCTCCTGATTCTAAAAATAAAGTTGTGTTTGTTTCTTATCAAGTAAATGGAACTTTGGGAAGACGAGTTCTTGATGGTTCTAAACAAGTTTCTATGTTAGGTAAAGAAGGTAAAGTTGAAGTTGTTTCTGTTAATTGTGGTGTTGAAAAACTAGATGGATTCAGTGGACATAGTGATTATAATCAACTCATGTCATTTGTACAACGATTAAGACCAAAACTTCGTCGTGTTTTGGTTAATCACGGTGAACGTTCAAAATCTGAAAACCTTGCTATGAATATTCGAAGGACATACAAACTACCTGCCCATTATCCTCAAGTTCAAGAAGCAATTAAATTATTTTAAATCGTATTCTGGTTTCCAGATCTTTATACTGGATGGAGTGACAATAATTCTTTCTTCACCCAATCTTGCAATGTCTGCATCTGCTGTTTTGGCAATTGAATACAACTCTTCTACAACTTTACGCAATTGATCCACATCTTTTTGTGCCAAAGGTGTAACTCTAAGAATCAAAATAATTCCTTTTTTGATATCCTCCTTGATAGAATGAACATCACTACTATCTCTAATTGTTATTGCCTTTAGATATGTAGGATTCTCTTGCTTTTGCATTATATTTGAAAAAAGACTACTCCTTCAAAAACTCTTCCTTAGTTCTAACTAACTTTTTCAATTTTTTATGCCTACATTCTAAATTGAATGTAGGAATCTTCTTCTGCATTTTTAGAAGCAATTTCTTCAACTAAATCATTATCTTTGATAGAAACAATTGCTTGTTCATTATTTGGTGCATCTGAATATCTCAAAGTTATAGATGATGCAAATTTTAGATGTTGTCTTGCATTAGAACCACGTAAAATTGAAACAGGTCCTACAAAGTCTTTAGCTTCAAGTAAAATGTCACCAGGTAATGCAATTGCTTTAATCATTTCGTTTTCATCTTTATTTCTTCCAACAATAAATTTAGTTTCTTCATCTAATCTAAAATGTCTACCAATTTTTAATAAATCAATATCATTTATTGTTGGATTTTTTGTATGTGAAAACAAATCTTTAGCTTTAATTCCAAAATGTGGCTCTGTCAATAAACAACCACCACCTGCATTTGGTGGGTTTTCAATTCCATATTTTTTTGCCATATCTAATTGACCTCTTCTAGTTCTACCTCTAATCATTCCAAGATTTTCTCTTTTGATTAAACCATCTTTCTCAGGATCTGTTTCTGGTAATAGTGCAGCTGATAATGGTCTTACAATTTTACCAACTAAATCTGATTCATTTTCGATTGTTCTTAATGCAGGTGCATGTTGACTCATTGGTCTTTGTCCTAATACTTCACCCGAAATAATAAACTCTGCACCAATTTCTTCCATGTGTTTTTTTGCAGCATCAAACATCATGGATCTACAATCAATACATGGATTAAATCCTGCACCAATTCCATGTTTTGGATGTTTTAACATTTCAATATACTCATCACCAAGATAAACTGTTTTTAGATTTACATCAAGATCGTCAGCTCGTTCTCTAATTTCAAAACCACATCCTCTTCCACAATCAAAATCACAAAATGGAGTTTTTATTGCAACTGCAGAAACATCGAATCCTTGTTCTTGCATCATCTTAATTGCAAGTTGACTATCTAAACCACCAGAAAGTAATGCAACTACTTTCTTCTTCTTTTCTTCAGTCACGATAAATATTTTTAAAATTCCTTATACAAACTTTGCATCATACATAAATTGAGAATACACAATATTTTGTTATGAGACAACGAAGAAAAAATCTTCTAAAATATGCTAAAAAAATAGATTGTGATACTTTAGTAACATTTGAGCCTGAGAATCTATTTTACATGACTGGTTTTTGGGGAGAGGCTATTGGATTACTAGAAAAAAATGGAAAAACGACCATTATTGCTCCAGAACTTGAAGTTGGAAGAGCAAAAGATGAATCTGAAGATTGTGATGTAATTACTGCTGAACGTGGATCTGGATTGATTTCTACTCTTATAGAAAAAATAAAGAAAAATTATGTCTGTACTGATTGCCAAAATTATTCAACTATGCTTAGTCTAAAAAAATCAGTTCCGCATTTGAAATCTTCTACAGAACCATTTTACAATGCTAGAATAATAAAAGATGAAAAAGAAATTAGAATCTTAAAAAAAGCTTCTAAAATTGTTGATGAAATGTTTGAAATTTGTTCAAAAAAAATGAAAGTTGGGCAAAAAGAATCAGAATTACAAACAATTTTGATGACATATGCCATGGAACAAGAAATGTTTGATACTGGTTACAAATCTACACTTAACCCATTAATTATTGCTGGAGGTCCTAATGGTGCACTTCCACATGCTCAAGTGAGTCAAAGAAAATTCAAAAAAGGTGATCTTGTAGTAACTGATCTAACATTAAGATACAAAGGATATGTTTCTGATGCAACTAGAACATTTGCATTAGGAAAAATTTCTTCACAGGCTAATGAAGCATATGAAATTGTTAAAGAATCACAAAAACTTGGTCTAAAATCTGTTAAACCAAATGTAGATTGTAAAGATATTGATTTTGCATGTAGAAAATACATTGAAGAAAAAAATTATGGAAAATACTTTATCCATTCAACTGGACATGGAATTGGATTAGAAGTACATGAGTTTCCAACTGTTTCTTATCGAAGTATTACTAAATTAAAAGAAAACATGGCAATTACTGTAGAACCTGGAATCTATATTGAAAATAAATTTGGAATTAGAATAGAAGATTCACTTATTGTAAAGGATAAACCAATTATAATGCATAAATTTACAAAAGATCTACTAACAATCTGAGCCTAATCGTAAAAGTCTACTATGTTTATGATATATTTTGATTCAGGGTTATTTGATTTAATTTCTTTAGAATCTATATTTACATTCCAATCATAATTAATATCATTACCTTTATCCGATTTGAAATTTAATATAACTTGATATTCTTCTAAATTGATATTTGTTACGACAACATGTATTCTGGTATTTCTATCATCAAATATTTTCATATTAGGATATTCTTCATTTATTTTATTTTCAATCGCATCTTTTACATTTAATCCTGATTCATTAGGACCATTATATTGCATTAAAATATCTACTACAATCTGTTCTTCTTCTGAAAAATCAATCAAAAAGTTATCCAGATGTTTTTCTGATAAAACACCGTTTGCACTAATAACAATTAATGCAATTCCTGCTAAATAAAGTGGTGCTCTTTTTTTAAGAAAAGCTTTAAGATTATTCTTTTTTGGTTCTTCTTCTTTTTTATCTTTTTTACCCACTTTAATTCCCTGTAAATAATTAATTATTTGAAGTTATTATTAACTAAACTCTTTATTCTAAATTTTTAACACATCTGGTTTATTCTTCTTTAATTAGTGATTTAATATTTGCAATATTTTCAGAATTTAATTCAATCTCCTTATGTTCTGTTAAAACATGTTCTGTAACTAATGACATTAATTCTTCTACACTATCTGTTGATGCTGACCAACTACAATTTTTTCCTGCATCTTTACAACTAATTGATTTTGCCATAATTATTTGATTTTTTATGGTTATTTAGGAAATTCGTTAATTGTTATGCCTAGATTTAGGAAATATGTTGGATTTTTTTACTTGATGCATTTACTATAATTATTGAATATTAATTGTATTTTCTCCTCTTGTGATTTTAAATGTAATAATATTGAAGAAAAAGATTTTCTAAACCATTTGAGTGAAAAACACTCTGAAGAAATACTAGAAATTTCTAAAAAGGAAAATATGTCTACTAAAGCAGTAGAAATGATTACCATATCTAATTCAACTGTTTTTATTAATTCTAATTAAGATGAAAAGGGAAGAAATGAGAAGAGGTAAAGGTACTAAAATGACTCCTATTCTTCTCATTTCTATGATCGGTTATTGTTATTTTACTAAATTTACATAATAAGAAATTGGTACATTCGTTGAATAAACTAGAATAAATTAAAAATTTTTAATTATTCTTTGCAGTTAGAATAAGAACTTGCCATGGAAAAATGATGTCACCATTTCTTTTTGTATACTGTAGAGTTTTTTCTTTAACTGAATTTTTGAACTCTTTACGTTTTGAATATTCTAATGCATTTAGTTTTTCCTTTAGAGGTTTTGCAATGTATTTGATATAGTTTTTCCAATAATCCTCAAATTTCCCTGGACTATATTTAAAAATAAATTCTTTAGTAACAATATTTGAAAATCCTGCTTTTCTAACTTCTATTTTTAATGCAGATTTAGTACCAAATCTATCTAAATTTGGTGTTCCCGGAGGAATGTAATCTGGTATGTATTTTGTAGCAGAATCTAAAATACTACTAAAAAATGGGACATTTTCATTACTACCATGAACAGATATCCCTATTGATCCAGATTTTTTGAGGTTATTTTTTATATTTTTTAATGCTTTTTGTGCATTAGGAAAAAAAAATAATGCATATTGACAAGTCACTATGTCAAATTTTTTTGAAAAAGAGAAATTTTCAGCATCAGCATTTAGAAAATCTAAATTTTTGTTTTTTTTATTTTCTTTTTTAGCAATTTTAATTGCAGTTGTTGAAGTGTCAATTCCTACTACCTGTCCTGATTTACCAACTTTCTTTTGGATTTGTTTTGTTACTACTCCAGTTCCACATGCAACATCTAAAACAAGATTCTTTTCATTTATTTTCATTAATTCAATTAATTTTTTTGTGCTTTGAAATGGTCCCTTATTTACACTGGCCCATCTTTTATGATATCTTGGAGCAACTTCATTCCAAATTTTCATATTTCTTTTTTTATATTCTGAATTAATTACTTTCATTGTATTTTTAATTCAATTTGTTTTTTTATAATTTTTGCAATTTTTTCTTTTTTCATCCAACCAGAAACAATATTCTTTTTTGAATCTACAATTATAATTTGATTGTTTTTAGAATTTTTTATATATCTTGATGTTCCAATATCATTTGCTATGATCATATCTGATGATGATTCTTTTAATTTCTTTTTAGCTGATTTGATTAATTGAGCATTTGTGACATTTGTTTCTGCTTTAAATCCAACTAATAGAACATTTTTTTGCATTTTTTTAACATGATCTATGATTTTAGGTGCTTTTTTGAGGCTAATTGAAAGATCCATTTTTGAACTTTTAATTTTTTTTGCACTTGGATTTTTAGGGATGTAATCTGATACTGCAGCAGCCATTATAACAATATCAAATTTATTTTTTAATTCTTTTTTTACAACATCAAACATTTCTTTACTTGTTACAACATTAATGATCTTTGCACCTTTTGGTGGAATTTCGTTACCTGGACCATAAACAAATGTAACTTTTGCACCTGCAGAAACTAATTCTTTTGCTAAACTTACTCCTGTTTTACCCGAACTTTGATTTGTAATTGCTCTGATAGGATCAATTTGTTCAATTGTTGGTCCAGCGGTCATCAAAATTTTTTTTCCACGTAATTTAGATGACAATCCAAATTTGTTTAAAACAAAATCAAGTACTTCTTCTGGTTCTGATGCTTTTGCTTTTCCTTCTATCATATTTGGTGTAACAAAATCTATTTTATTTTTTAGAAATAAAATATTTTTCTTAACTGCAATATTGTCATACATTGATGCATGCATTGCTAAAGCCATGACAATTGGTGTTTTAGAACCAAATCCTACAGTAAGTACTGTTGAAATTGGTGTATCATCAATTCCATTTGCAAGTTTACCTAATGTATTGGCAGTTGCTGGATACACAATAATAAGATCTGATCTTTTATAATCTGCAATATTGATATGTTCTAGTTTGCCTGTTAATTTTGTAATGACATCATTTCCTGTTGCCCATTTCATATAATCAGGCTGAATCATTTTTGTCGAGGCTCCACTCATTACACAGGTAACTTTTGCACCATGTCTCATTAGTAATCTTGCTAATTCAATTGATTTGTATGCTGCAACACTTCCAGCAATACATAACACAATTTTTTTACCAGAAAGTTCTGTACCTTTTGATTCAACTATATCTAATGATGGGTGCTCTAATTTTTTTTTAGACAATTTCTTTCCTCAGTTCATTATATTCCGATTCATCCATTTGAAATTCATTTTCAACTGCTGGAAATTTTTCTTCTTTAACTTCTTCTACATATGATTTTACAGCATTTCTTATTTCATCAGATAAAGATAGGTATCTTTTTGCAAATTTTGGTTTTATTTTTTCAAATAATCCTAACATGTCATGAACTACCAAAACTTGTCCGTCACAATTTTTCCCTGAACCAATCCCTATGGTTGGCACAGAAATTTTTTCTGTAATTATTTTTGCAACTTGACTGGAAACCATCTCCAAAACTATGCTAAATACACCTGATTCTGTAATTATTTTTGCATCTTCAATTAATTGAATTGCATTTTCTTTTGTTTTTCCCTGAACTGTGTATTTTTCAGCAGTTTGTGGTAATAATCCTAAATGACCCATAACTGGTATCTTTGATTCTGTTATTGATTTTATTATCTTTACAATTTCTCTTCCGCCTTCTAATTTTATTGCATCAGCACCAGCTTCCATTAGTTTTAATGAATTTGTAACAGCATCCTTTTCATTTTTGTAGGAATTAATTGGTAAATCTGAAACAATTAATGAATTTTTTCTTGCGTTTTTTGCAGCAGTTGTAAATCTAATCATATCTTCCATGGTTACTGATGATGTATTCTCATATCCAAGCATAACCATACCTGCACTATCTCCTACAAGAATTATGTCTACTTGTTCACATAATGTTACCATTGTAGAATCATACCCTGTTAAAACAGCAATTTTTTCCTTTTTTTTCATTTGTGTAATATCTTTAATTGTTTTATGCATTTTTTGCCCTTCTTTCTAAATTTTTTTTAATTTCTAAAATTGATTGTTTAAGATTTTTATTATTATTATATTTAATAGATTTTTTTCCTTTCTTTTTTGATTCAGCAACAAGTAATTTCATAGCACGTGTTACATTATCCACTATTGTAATATCAGATGTTTCAGCAGTTCTTGAAAGAGGATTTAAATCAAATGTAATAATTTTCTTTTTTGCATTTTTTAATGCAATTGTTCTATCCCCATCTTCTAATGGAACTAAAACAACATCTGCTGAAAATATTCCATCTTTATCTACAATTCTTCTTGCACTATCAATTCCTAATAATTTTGTGGATGATTTTTTATTTAATCCAAAAATTTTCTTTGCACCTGATTTTTTCAAAATTTTTGTAATTGCTTTTTTACGTTTTTCACTAGAATAAAACAAATTGACTTCAATTTTTGAATCTGTATTTTTTGCTAATGCAATTATTTCTTTAGGGCATAAAGCTGCAAAATTACCATTTACTGAAATTACAGAATTTTCTGCATTTTTTAGCATAATTGCTGCGGCTTTTATGGCTTCTTTAGCAGATTTTGAAGTTTTTTCACCTATAAGGTAGTCAAAAGCCTCTCCTCTACCGTGAGCTAAAAGCCCTTCTTTTGCAACTAAATTATTATCAAATCCATTAACTAATTTTTCACGAATTAAAAGAGAATTTAATCTTGGATGTGATTTAGGAATTGCAGTCATATTTTTAATTAATTATAAAGAATTCTTGCACCTGTATCATCTAATTTTGATTTTATTATTATTCCATCAGAAAATTTTTCTAAAATTTCTAAAACATTGTTTTCTTTTTCTTTTGGAACCATTGAAAAAATTGTTTCACCAAATAATGCAATACCACATTTTATATTATTTTTAGATAATTGATTAACTACTTTTTGCATTCTTGGTGTCATAACATTTACATATTTTGCAAATTCTAATGACATTTCTTGAAAATGTTCATAATTTTTTGATTCTAATAATTCATTGACCATTTTTCCACCAAGGCCATTAATTTGTGATAATTTTTCTTTGATAAATTTACTTGTTGAAATTGGAGAAAAACATATCATAATTATAGTAATTTTATCTAAAGCAATTTTTTGAACATGCCCAATTCCTGGTGCTCCTGGTTTATCTCTAATTTCAAATCCACCATGATATGATGCTAAAACATCCCCTAATCCTGTTTTACATTCTATTTCAACATTGTGTGCTATTTGTGCAACTTTAATTTTAGATAATTTACATTCTAGTGCATCGTTTAATGCAATAGCTAATGATAATGCAACTGCTGCACTGCAACCAAATCCATATCCAACTGGAACATCAATCTCATGTATGATCTCTACAAATTTTCCTTCTGTAGAAAATTTACTGAGAACTACTTCAGATACTTTCATATCTCCTGATTCAAATCCATTTACTTTGATTGCAAAATTTGAAATGTCATGTTTTGTTTTGTTTCTAATAGTAACTGTAGTCTTTACACCTTTTTGAATGGAAAATCCTGCACCTAACGAACCTAATTGTTTTGAATCTTCTTTGTTTAATTCGGCTTTAAAAAAACCTGTAATGTGTGCGGGACAAAATGCTGTTGCCATTATGATCAAATTTGACATATTTGGAAAATATTAATACTTGGCTTAAATAATATAAATTAGTATAAATTGACTACATTTACTCGACGCCTACAGAAAATTGGAAGCAGTATGCTTGTTTCACTTCCAAAAGAATGGATTGATGCAAATAATCTAAACAAAAGCAATCAAGTTGAAATTGAAACCAATCAAAATAATCTATCAATTAGAACACAACTAAGTAAGAGGCCTTCAAAAGAAGTTGAAATTTCATATCCCTTATCAGAAGGTGAGGGTATTGTTCCAACAATTACTGGTGCATATCTTTTAGGATTTGATATTATCAGAATTGTTGGAAAATCTTCCATTTCAATTAATGATAGAGAAAGTGTTAGAGGTTCCATGAGAAAATTAGTTGGGTTGGAAATTATTGATGAGGACGCAACAAATATTTCTATTCAATTTTTACTTGATGAAACATCAATTAATCCACAAAATATCTTAAAACGAATGAGTTCAATTGCACTTGGAATGTTTAATGATGTTGTATTATCCATAAAAAATGGAGATAAAACTAATCTTGAAACAATTGCAAATCGTGATGCTGAAATTAATAGACAATATTTTCTTCTTGTTAGGTTAATTCGAAGTACAATAATGGATACCAGATTAGCTGGTATTTTCAATTTAGAAAATATAGACATTCTTGATTACAGAATTGCTGCAAATACACTTGAAATTGCAGGTGATACAGTTGTAGAATTATCTAAGTCATTAATTAAATCAAATTTATCTAAAGTAGAATTAAAAAAATTATATGATTTTGCAAAAGATATAGATGAAATACAAATAAAATCAATTGATTCTTTTATTTCTAATAATAGAATACTTGCAATAAATGCAATTAGACTACAAAGAAGTAATTTAACAAAAATTTCTAAAATACGATCTTCTTTAGAAAGTGAGAAACAAATTTCACTTGCATTATTTGATATTATCTATATGTTTGAAAAAATTTTACAATCTTGGTCTGATATCACTGATCTAGTTAAACCAAGTTATCAGTAGCACTAAAATAAATTATTAGATAATATTAGAAATAATTACAATAGCTTTTTCTTTGCAGCATAAATCATTACTGCACAAATTGTTTTTGAATCAATAATTTTTCCAGATTTAATCATTCCAATTAATTTTTTAATATCCATTTTTACAACAGTGATAAATTCATCATTATCTAATTTTAAATCAAATTTCTTTTTTGTGCCTGATGCTACAAAAATATGAATTTCTTCTTTGTTATAGCCTACTGAAGGGAAATATGAAATTAATTTAGTCATTTTTTTGGCCTCATAACCAGTTTCTTCAATCAATTCTCTATAGGCACAATCAATTGGATTTTCTCTTTTTTCTAAAGTACCAGCTGGAATTTCTAGAATATACCCATGTGGGAATCGATGTTGTTTTACTAGTAATACTTTATCTTTTTCATCAAATGCAAGCATTGCAGCTGCTCCTGGATGTTCAATAATTTCTCTTCTAACTTTTCTATGTTCAACTTTCATATGATATGCATTTATTTCAAATAATTTTCCTTTGTACAGTTTTTCTTTTTTCACATTAACTTTGAAAAGTATTATTATTTAATTTGTTTGGTATGTTAAATGTAATTTTGATGATTTCTTAAAATCAGAAATAGTATTTTTTAACCATTTATTATAGAATGAAATTTTTTTAGGAATAAATAAATCTGCAGATTTAATATTTTTTAAATTTCTAACTTTTTGTGTTAATTCATCCATTTTGTAAATATTATTACTATACATAAATAAAACAATTTGATTTTTTGCAATAAACGGAATTTGTAAATATGTATTGGAAAATTCTTTATTCATTTCTTTCAATGTTTCTTTCAAATTACTTTCTATCCATGTAATTATTGCATATGGAATGAATTTCTTAATTTTTTTTGGATCATAAATTGTTGTAAATTGAATTCCTTCATTCTTTTGCAATTTTTCAATACATCTTGTAATTGTTTTAGTTGACATTTTTGTATTTTTTGCAATTTTTTCAATCTTTTGTCTTGGATCTTTGATTAATTCTTCTAAAATTTCTAGATCTGTTTTTGTTAAATCTGTATTAAATCCTGGATTCTCTGCTTCAAAAATTGATAAAACTTTAAAATCTTTCATTAATTTTTTTGCAAGTTCAATTTTTTGTTCTAAATTTTCTTTTACAATAATACTACAAACAGTTATTCCTCCAACACACGGTGCAACAAAATGTGGTTCTCCTACTAGACTAACTTGTTCTAAAATTTCTTTCATATTTTCTCCAGATATTACAAAATACAAAATTCCGTATCCTAATACTGGTGGTTCAACTTTGATGAAGAACTCTTCAATAATCTCTAGTTTTTGCATTTTACGAATTCTTGCGTTAACTGCTCCTCCAGACATTCCTAAATCTATTCCAATTTGTCTATCTGATTCTCTACAATTGTTAAGTAATTTACTTAGAATTTTAATATCAAAATTGTCCATTGTATAACTTTTAGAGCCTCCATTGGATACACAAATAACTAATATGATATAAAATTGTCTATAATTTGGCACTAGGAATAATATATGTTAAATATTAGACTTTTTTTGTTATTTTATGGATTACCGAATGAAATTAGCAAAAAGAATGCTGTTCAATAAAAGAGGTAGTTTAATCGGTGCAGTTTTAGCTGTAACCATTGGAATTTTAGTAATTCATGTTAATTTTGTTATATTTCAAGGACTTTTTGATGCAATTGTAAGAGATATCAGTGAATATCGAAATGGTGATGTTCTTGTAACAAATGAAGATGATTACATAGATAAGTCTGATTCAACAATTGTAAGATTTTTTGAAAGAATTTCATATGTTGAAGCGGCGACACCGCGGCTTTCATCGACGGCAGAAATGGAAATTACAAAAAATGGAAAATTAATTGAAAAAACTAGAATACCTGTAGTAGGTGTTGATCCGTTTACTGATATTAGAGCATCTACTGTTCATGAAACTGTTACAGAAGGAAATTATGTTTTCTCAAGAAATTCTATTGTATTAGGAAATACTGTAGCAAATGATCTTGGAGGAGCTGTAGTTGGTGATAATGTTAAAGTGATGATTATTGATAGATGGGGTGAAGAACAAACTAAAAGATTTACTGTATCTGGAATTGCAAAGTCACCTGGTGGTCAAGGATTTGATTATAGTGCAGTTATGCACATTGATACATTACGTGATATGACAGATAGAGTAGATCAAACAGGATCAATTATGGTCAAATTAAATGACCCAAGTAAAGCATTTGAAGTAAAAGAATTTTTCTTAGCATCATTTCCAAATGATGATTTTTTGGCAGAGACAATAGAGGAATCAGCTGAACAACAACTTGCTGGTTTTAGATCTGGTATTGCAATGATTAACATGATTGGTTACTTTGGAATGATGTCTTCTGCATTTGCAATTGTTACAATCCAAATGATGTTAGTAAATGGAAAAACTAAAGAAATTGGTGTCATGAGAGCAATTGGTGCAAAAAGAAAAGATATTTTGATAATTTTTATTTTTCAAGGTATGTTAATTGGAGCAATCGGTGCTGGAGTTGGAACTGCTACTGGATTAGGTTATACTATTTATGCAAAGGAAACAAAAATGTCTTTCAATAACAGCTTACCACTAGAAGTAAGCTACAATTGGGAAAAAATTATTCAAACTGCTTTGGCTTCATTTGTTTTGGCTATTATTGCGTCATTATATCCATCGTATAGAGCTACAAAATTACTACCTGTGGAGGCAATGAGAACTGGCTAAAGTACTTGAGGTTAATAATTTGACCAAAATTTATGGTGATGGAGATAACAAAGTCAAAGCTCTTGATGATGTATCATTTTCAATTGAACAAGGTGAAGTTGTTCTAATTGTTGGAAGTTCCGGTTCAGGTAAATCTACGTTACTAAATATGATTGGGCTTTTAGATAGTCCAACAAATGGCAATATTTTCATTGATGAAGTTAACACTACAACTCTTAATGATGATCAAATTTCATCATTTAGAAATAAGAAATTAGGATTTATTTTCCAATTTTCCAATCTTTTATCAGATCTTTCAGTTTTAGAAAATATATTATTACCAATACAAATTGCTGGAACTAAATCCAGTTCTGAAAAAGAAGCAATTGATTTACTAAAAGCAGTTGGATTAGAAACTCAAATTCATAAACGTGCAAACAAAATTTCAGGAGGACAAGCTCAAAGAGTAGCTATAGCAAGAGGCTTAATCAATAAACCTTCAATTGTTTTAGCTGATGAACCTACAGGAAATCTTGATTCAGTTACTTCACAATTAATAGTTGATTTAATGAAATCTATGGCAATCAAACTCAATCAAACATTTGTTATTGTTACTCACGATAGACAGCATTTTGGAACAGTTGATAAAGTTATTACAATTAAAGATGGCAAAGCATTTGAAGGGGAAGAACCTCCAACAATGGAGATTACTGTATAATGAATTCAAAATTTTTATTAATTTTATTTTTAATTGGGTTTGTACCATTACTTTTTACAAATTCATATGCTGATTGGAAAGATGGACCAATTGAATCTGGAAACTTTGGTGATTCTGCATTTGAAAGAGATTTTGGTGATGTAAAATTATTAGATGCATATTTTGGTACATTAGATAATAAAATTGAAGTTGAAACTGGAGATAGTAACGTCCCATTTACAATAGAATTTGCAAATGTAGGAACTCAAGATATCACAGGAATTGAAGGAAAATTGGCATTACCTTTAGGATTTTCAGGTTCAGATGGTCCAGGAATTGCAATTAATGCTAACACCAATACAAATTCTTTAGCTGGTACAAATTTTTCTTTGACTTTTTATGTAAATTTGGATAAAAATATACAAATTCAACAATATTCGGGAACTGTAAAAGTTGATTATTCTAGATTGAGAGAATCTGGTGTCAGATCATCTTTTTCTACTTTTGATTTTAAAGTGACTGGAGATAGTACAATCAATGTTAGAGCATCTGAATCATTTCTTACATCATTGAAATCAAATAATATTGTTATAGATATTGTAAATGATGGAACTGCCCCAATTTCAGCAGTTGATGTCACAATAAATAATGCACAAACATCACTTTCATCTAATACTGCATCAATTACAAATATTGAAAATGTTTTAATTTTAGAATCAAGTTGGGATCTTGGAAATATTGCAGCAAAGTCATATGATTCTTTTATTGCTGATGTTTATGTTCCTGAATCTCTAAAGGGTGAGACTTTACGAATTCCTTTATCAATTTCATATTATAATACACATGGTGATAAAGAAACTATTTCGAAAATACTTGATTTTTACATTCGAGGTTTGATTGATCTAACTATTTTCAATGTCAAAGTGATTGAATTATCTGGTACACAAATGATTATTGGTGAGATAATTAATGAAGGTAATGAAGATGGATTATTTGGTTTTGTAACTTTAGAACCTAGAGGAGATTCTAATATTAAATCAAATACTCAATTTATTGATGAAATTGAAACTGATGCACCTGTTCCATTTAATATTCCAATTGAGTTTGATGGGGAAGCAAAATATGGTGAACATGATGTTACCATCACTGTCAGATACAAAGACAGTGTACGAGATGAAATTTTCTTACCTTATGAAACCACAATTATAGTTAATGAAATTTCTCAAGTTGACGAAAGTAGTTTTGATTCTACAATGATTGTTATTCCAGTAATTTTAGTTATTGGTGTTGCAATTTTTATTATTCGTAGGCGTAAAAAAGCAGGATAATTAGTAATTATTTTAAATTTTGAGAGTATTGATGAGGTAGAATGAAATTAAGATTAACTATAGTTGTTTTAATTATTGTATTAATTGCAGGCAGTATAATTATTACAACTGGTTTCATTTCAAATTCTAAATATGTAGAATTCCCTCAAGTTTCTAATCAATATGAAAATTTAGAAAAATACAAAAATGAATTAGAAAAAATTAATCAATATAATCAAGAAGTTTTAAAAGATTTAGAAAATCAAATCAAAAATTCTGATGATGTGAATGTTGCTCAAATTAATAATGAGATTAATGTAATTAAAAGAGTGATTAATGAAAATAAATTAGAACTGGAACAAATAATTTCTAAATTATCTTTAATTGAATCTAATCCTTAATTAAAATAAATTACCGTATGTTATCTATTTAATTTCTAATCAATTATAATTATTTTTTTAAGGGAATGCAACAGATTCTGATAAAATTGAATCAATTTTAGAAATATCTACTCTACTTTGTTCCATGGAATCTCTTTTTCTAATTGTGACTGTATTATCTTCTAATGTTTGATGATCAACTGTTATTGCAAATGGAGCTCCAATCTCATCTAATCTTCTATATCTTCTACCAATTGCACCTGAATGATCTAAAAATGCATCAAATTTTCTTTTAATATTTAGAAAAATTTCATCTGTTTTTTCTTTTAGCCCATCTTTTTTAACTAATGATAAAATTCCAACATGAACTGGTGATAAATATGGTTTTAGTGATAAAACCATTCTCTCATGTTTTTTATCATTTTGTAATGAATGTTCTAAAATTGTATATAGACTTCTATCTATTCCCATAGAAATTTCAAATACATGTGGTAAAACTTTTTCATCATTATCCATAACTTCAAATTTTTCTTTACTCTTATTTGCATGACTAGATAGATCATAATCTGATCTATAGTTACATGCAACAAGCTCAAGCCATCCAATCGTAGTTTCAACCTCAAAGTCAAATGCAACTTCAGCATAGAATGCTTTTTCTTTATCTCCTAATTTTCTAAATCTGCTTTTTGAAATATCAATACCTGTTTTTTCATAAAATTCTGTTAAAATTCCTAAATAATATGCTACAAATTTGTTTGGAACAGTTCCTGACTCAAGTGCTTCTTTACAGGTCATAGAAATTGGTTCAGAATCTGTTTGAACTCTAATTATGGTATTTTCTATTTCTGCAAATTTTTCAACTTCATTTAATTTTCCAGGATTACAAAATACCTCTATTTCTGCTTGATAAAATTCTCTTAGACGAAGTAAACTTTGTCTTGGTGCTATTTCATTTCTAAAACTTTTTCCAACTTGAGCAATTCCCAGTGGAAGTTTTCCTCTCATAGTTTTGAAAAGTCTAGGAAAATCGACAAATATTGATTGACATGTTTCAGGTCTAAGATATGCTTCTTCTTCTTGAGGACCAATTCCAACTTTAAACATCATATTGAATTTTTTTGTTGAACTAAAATCACCTTTACATTTTGGACATTGTATTTTATTTTCTTTAATTGCATTATCAAATTCAATTAAATCTGCACTTTCAGGAATTTCAATATTTGCAATTTCTGCTATTGTTCTATCTGCTCTAAATGTTGAATTACATTTTGTACATTTTATTATTGGATCTGCAAAATTACCTAAATGACCTGATGCTTCAAAAACTGATTTAGACATAATTTGAGAACCATCTATTTCCATCATTCCATCTCTTCTGATTAATTCTCTTCTCCATAATTCAAGGAATTTATTTTTTAAACCAACACCTGATGGTCCATATTCCCAAAAACCGGCATTTGCATCTGAATAAACTTCACAACTAGGAAAATAAAATCCACGCTCAAGTGCTAATTTCATCACTTCTTCATAATTCATAATTCATTTTCCTCTGTAATCGTATACATCTTTATGCATATCCTTGTGCTATTTTGACATTTTCAAAGTCATCTCTATCATCATCAATTGGAGTTTCTAAAATTATTGGAATTTTTTTCTTATTTGCAAATTTCACAACAGATTTTATTCCTTCTTCTCCAATTCCACCTAACCCTAAATGATAATGTCTATCAAGATTGCATCCAAGTTCTCCTCTAGCATCATTTAGATGAAGAATTTTCAAATTTTCTATTCCAACATGTTTATCAAATTCTTTAAAAGTTTCTTTGACTTTTTCTACTGTTCTTAAATCATATCCTGCGACAAATGCATGACATGTATCAATACAAACACCAAATTTTTTTCCAGGTTTTAATTGCTTAAAAATTTCACCAAGTTGTTTAAAATCTGAACCAACAGAATTTTTTTGTCCTGCAGTATTTTCTAATAAAATCATTACATCATTTTTTGTTTGGCCAGCTTTTGTTAAACCAGCTACTAATTTTTTAATTCCTGCTTCTTCACCAGTTCCTAAATGACTACCTAGATGTGTAACTAAATATGGTATTCCTAGCTGTGCACATCTTTCAACTTCATTTATCAATGTGTTAACTGATTTTTCAAATGCATCATCTTTTGGAGTAGCTAAATTTGGTAAATATGGCATATGTGCACAAATTGCAAATCTATCAATTTTACTATCTTTTAATTTAGATTTAAAAGCGTCAATTACTTCTTTTGTAAGATCTTTTGCATGCCATGATCTTGGACTTCTTGTAAATATTTGAAATGCTGAACAATTTCTTTCAACTGCATTATCTACTGCTTTATCAACTGAACCTGATGCTGAAACATGACAACCAATCTGCATATTTTATTAATTGCTTAAAACATAATTTAAACCACCGTTCAAATCTTGAGAATCAGATTTTTATGTAAATTACTTAGATATCTATTATGCTAGTTCTTGGACAAGATGAAAAAGCAAAATATCCTTTTTTGGCTGATGCTGGTGAATATTTAAAAGATAAAGGCTTTTCTTTGACTCAATTTGGCAGTGATCCAGTTTTAAAATTATCCGTTGAAAAAGCACTGCATCGAATTAAAGTTGCAGCAGCAGGTGAAGTGTATAAATCAGATTTGATTGATGGTCAAGCTTCTAAAGATTATGTTCTTGAAAGAGAGGTATTTTCTTTTCTTTTAGCTATAGTTCTCATTAAACTAACTGGGATGTCTACGCTTATCAAAAGATTTGCTTTAGCTGAAGCTCGAAGAGCAGAAAATTATTTAGAAAAAGATTTAGGAAATGCTTCAAATAAATCTAAAATTGATTTAGCAACTAGAATTATTTATGATCTATTTAATATTGAAATAATTAAAGAAAATGATTTTTTTGTCATACCTGTATCTGATTATCTAAAACATTCAGTTACTTTTCATGAACGTGAATGGAAATTAATCAATAGACATGTTGAAAATGGTAAAGTTTTCCTTACTCCTGATAAAACAGTTAGATTAATTCGAAAAGAATTAGGAAATTACATTAGTTCTAAAATAATTAATGCCCCAAAACCAACTATGATTCCTGGCCTTGAAAATATTGTTAATGAATTAATTACAATCTCTAAAAAACTTACACCAACTTATACAATAACTACTGGTGAATATCCACCATGCATAAAACATGCAATTGATGTACTTGAAAAAGGTGAAAACTTACCACATTCTGGAAGATTTATGCTTGCAACTTTTCTTTTATCAAGAGGACAAACAGTTCAACAAATTGCACCTTTATTCAAAAATGCACCTGATTATAATTCTAGAGTAACACTTTACCAACTTAATCATCTTGCTGGAACTTCAGGCAGTGCAACAACATATGCTTGTCCTTCATGTGAAAAATTAAAAACACAGGATCTTTGTTTTATCACAAAAGAATGTGATAATATCATTAATCCATCACAATTTGGAAAAAAGAGAAAATAATGAATGAAACTGATATTAAATTTTTAGAAGATTCATTTAAAAAATATTATTTTAATCATTTTAATCTTATTTCTACTCCTCAACGTACATCTGAAAGAGAATTTGGTTATCAAAAATTCAATTCTGGTTTTTTTAATAGACATATTTCACTTAGAGATGATAAAGAATTACATCTACTTTTCATGCAAAATATTCCATCTGATGTTTACTGTTCAAATGCATATTATGCATTTCCAAATTCTCCAATGAATGAAAAAGATTGGAAAGAAGCTGATTTAATTTTTGATATTGATGCAAAGGATCTTAATTTGTCCTGTAGAAATAATCATACTGCATCTATTTGTAATGAATGTAACGAAATTTCAAAAGATATTGTTAAATGTGTAAAATGTAATTCAACTAAATTAGAAAAAAAATCTTTACCTTGTAAATTCTGTATTAATGCATCAAAAATTGAAGTCAATAAATTATCTAATGTTTTAATTGATGATTTAGGAATTAATAAAGAAAACATTCATGTTTATTTTTCAGGTAATGAAGGATTTCACGTTTATGTTTATAATTCACAATTTCAAAAAATGGGTTCTAAAGAAAGATCTGAACTTGTTGATTATATTATGTTCCGTGGTGCTATTCCTGAAACATTTGGAATGAAAAGATTCAAACCTAATAGATCATCATTTCCAGATTTCAATCAAAAAGGTTGGAATGGAAGATTTTCAAAACAAGTTTTTGGTTCAAAATCAAAGCGTTCAAAAATTATTTCAGAATTACTTGATAATGGATATTCTTCTTTTCAAAAAACACTTGATAATGTTTCAGATCAAATTGGTGTAAAAATTGATCCTAATGTAACTATGGATATTCACAGAATTTTTAGATTACCTGGATCAATTAACAGTAAAAGTGGTCTTACCAAAACTCTTTGTACTGATTTAACAAAATTTGATCCATATACAGATGCATGTTTTCTTAATGATGAATCTATTGAAGTTTTAGCTAATTGTCCAATTGAATTTAAATTAAAAAACAAAAAATTTGGCCCATACAATAATGAAAAAATATCACTTCCAACATATGCTGCAGTGTATCTTATTTGTAAAAAACTAGCAACAATTGCTTAATTTTGCTGGTAAGGCTTTAATTTAGTGAATCATGATTAAATGTGATTTTGTATAGCGCCTCTACTGATAAGCAAGCTCCACCTCCTGATACTGGAAAATTCATTAGATTAGCTATTGTTGCTATTATAGGAATTGTAATTTTCACAATGGTTGGAAATCAAGCAGTAATTTTATCAATGAATTTTACTGAATTTGGTGAACAATTCACTAAACCGCTTTACTATACCCTTCTTTCAACTCTAATTCTTTCTGCTATTGCTCTTATTCGTGTAAATATTTCCAGCAGATCTTCGATTTTTTGGTATGGTATCAATTCAGCAATTGGATTTATTTCACGAGGTCCTCAACAATCTGTCACAGCAGATATTCAAAGTTTTAGAGATTACAAATTAAGTTCTCCACAATTCATTCTTTGGCAAATTACTAAGGTTTTGTTATTTGGTGCATTTTTTGCAAATATTATGTTTGGATTTGCAGCAATGTCATTTATTGACGGTAATACGTTAGGTGTTGAAAATTTACCAAAATTATTTTCTTTACCATTTGTAACACCTGATAATAATCCAGCATATGCATCTGAACAAGTTGTTCCAATGATTCCTGCATTAGTTATTTTAATTCCACCAATGCTTGCAGCAATTGGTTTACGTTTAGTTTTGTATGTTGGTATTCATAGAATTATTGATGTCATTACATCATATTTGAAAGACTCTCAAGAAGGAAAACCTCGTTATCTAAATTATGTTTCAACAATTGAAGGAATTTTTGGAATTGCAATATTATGGGTAGGTGTTAATCTTTTCTTTACTGATCAAATTGATTATAATACAAGATATGTAATTGGTGGTACACTTTTAATTGGTTCTGCTTTAATTGCATTTTCTATAGTTGATAGAATTAGAGCACGTGTTTTAACTCATATGTTTAAACGTGATGTAATTATAAGATTTGCAACAATTCTTGCAATCGCACTTATTATTGGTGGTGTAGTAGCAGTAAACAATAGTATTGCAGATGCAAAGAAAATTGAATTCTTAGGACCATATACAGCTCAACAAATTGGTGTTAATAGATATCTTGGTGAATTAAATGAGGTTCAAGAAAATATTCATGATGTACAATTAACATCCGTTTCAGCAAATAATATTAAAAATTACGTAAGTCAAAATAGTGATGTTCTTGATGTTATTCGAGTTTGGGATTGGGAAGCTGCATTTGCTAAATTAAAACCTGAAATAGGACTAATTCCATATGTTGACTTTGAAGATAATGATATTCTAAGATTTAACAATACTTTGTATTGGACTGCTTCAATGAAACCAATTTTACCATCATCTGTTAGTCTTGATAATAGATGGTACAATGAACATCTTGTTTATACACACGTTCCAGATGGATTTCTAACTTTAGAAGCAACAGATGGTCAAATAGTTGATAGTGGAGAATTTTTCAAACAACGAGAAATTTACTATGGTGAAGGTGGATTATTTGAACAAACTTGGTCTGGTTTTCCAGCTGGAAGAGGTGAAACTAGTGCAGAACTGGGAGGTGTATCTTATTCAGGTGTGGGTGGCTTGGATGTACCACCACCACTTAGTTGGATATTTGAACCAAATTTCTTACTATCATTTCCAGGTGAATCTGTACATATTATGAGATACAAGGATGTACATGATAGAATGGAAACATTGTATCCATATTTCTTATATGATTTATTTGGAAAAGAATTAGATTCATTGCCTGTAACTGATGGAGAAAATTCCTATTGGTTAATTCCATTAATTATTGGATTTGATACTCGTGATGTTCCTTGGTCTGTTGGTAATCCATATTTACGCTTAGTAGGATATGCACTTGTTGATTCGTACAACGGTGATATTCAATTATTGAAAACTGGTGATGATTTCTTTACTGACATGTTTGCTAGTCAATACTCTGAACAATTCAAACCAATGCCATCATGGTTAGAAGAACAAATTAGATATCCCGTTGAATTATTTAATTGGAAAACAGAGATGTACAACATTTACCATGTAACTAATCCTGAAACATTTATCCAAGCAAATGAATTTTATGAAATTCCGCGTGGTTTAGATACTTACTATGTTGAAGCTAAACCTCCTGGATTTGAACAAACTTCATTTTTGGGATTACTTTCATTAGAATTGAAAGGATCACAAGGAAGAAATCTTGCAGGATACATGGTAGTTGAAAATGATCTTGAGAATTTAGGTGATTTACAATTTTATGAAGTTCCATTAGATTCATCAACTAAGTTAATTGGACCTACTGCAGTTAGAGAAGCTCTTGATAGAGATCCTGAATTTGCTCAATTGAAAACATTATTGAGAAATCCAAGAATTGGTGATAATATTTTGTATCGTGTAGGTGATCATGATGTATACTTTATTCCAGTTTATACTGCTGGTGCAGGTGGTGTAGTGGCACAATTAGGTACTATTGCAGCAGTTGGTGCAGCATTTAATGGAGAATACTTTGTTGGATTAGGTGCTACTCAAGAAGAAGCATTTGAACAATATTTGAAAAAGGTATCTGGTGTAGCATCAACTACAACTACTGCTGATGATGATTATGTTGAATTACTCAAAACTGATAGAATTGATATTATAAAATCTATATTTGAAGAGGAACAGATTTCAATTTCTGAACCAACATCAATTCAAATCCCATTGTCATTTAATGAAGGGGAATTGTTCTTCTTTACTGAAGATGATCGTGCTGACACAGAAGAATTCTTATCGGAATTCATTGATGACTTCGTAAAGCCACGTAGTGATAGAGTGTTCATGTGGGAAGATGATACAATTCTCAATATTGGAACTGTATATGTAAAAGATGGATTACCTGAGATACATTATGTATCAATTGAGGTTGGCAACTAATTGCTTCTTGTTGTTGATAACGGTTCTATCTATACAAAACAATTAACTAATTTTTTAAGTGAAAAAAATATTTCATTTGAAAAATATACTCCATATATTTTAGAATTAAATTCATTACAAAAATATGATTCTATTATTTTGTCTGGCAGAAGAAAAAATGATAAGAAAATAAATGAAGTAAATTCTAAAATTATTAATTTTTCAATTAATAATAGTAAAAAATTACTTGGAATATGTTATGGTGCAGAAATATTAGCCTTAACATTAGGTGGTACAATTAGAAAAATAAAATCTATTCAAAAAGGTAATGAACATATTGAAATTTTACAAAATAATTTAATTACAAAAAATTCAATAAATGTATTTGAAAGTCATGCTTTTGAAATTTCTAAATTACCTAACATGTTAACTACAATTGGAAAATCAAATAATTGTAAATATGAAATTATTCAACATAAAGAAAAATTAATTTTTGGAACTCAATTTCATCCAGAAATGAGCCTTGATGGGAATAATTTAATTGAAAATTTTTGTTTACTCTGATTGATATTAATAACTCTCAAAAATTCTTTATTTTATGACTGAAGAACAGGAACATCAATTACTTCTACCTCTAGTTGAGGATGAAAATATTTGTCTTCCTTTACCAATTAACGTTGTATCTAGATATTGGAATATTGAATTACCTATGGCTGAAGCTATGGAATCCGCTAAGAAATATTCTGATTTTAATGGCAGTATAATTATTGAAGGAATAGAACTTGCAGAAAGACACGGTTTGTTATGTAAAATAGTTCATTCTTCTTTGGATGAGTTGAAAAAAATTATTGATTCAGGCATTCCTCCAATTGTAATTCTTCCAGGTATTCCTGAAATTACACAGCACGCTTCAGTAATTACTGGGTATGATGAAGAAGAAAAAACAATTCTTCATTATATTCAAAAAGGTAATCAGGAAGGGGAACAACAGGAAGGAGTAATTCCACAAGATATTTTTGACAGGGAATGGTCTGAAGAAGGAAGATTGTTGATAATTATATCTCCTGCAGATATTTTATCTAAAATTACATTAAAAAATGATTTCCAAAATAAATCTAATCGTCTATGTTTTAATTCTGAAAAATTAAATATTCTGAAAAATTATTCTGATGTACTTTCATCATTAAAAGAATCTATTGAACTTGATTCAAATAATTCAACAGCTTTACATTTGTATGGTACAATGCTTAACCAACAAAATTCACCAGAATGTGTTTCATTTTATGAAAGAAGTTTAAAAATTAATGCTAGATCATATTTGACATTTAATGGATTAGGCAATTTTTATTTGAAAACAAATCAATTTGAAAAAGCAGAAAATTATTACAACAAAGCTATTGAAATTAATCCAAAGAGATCTGCTAAAATATATAAAAATCGTGCTTATCTTAGAGAAAAATTAAATAAAAATTCTGATGCTAAAGAAGATCTTAAGTCATATTTGAAATATTTCCCTAAAGCTCCTGATAGAGGAATTATAGAACAAGCAATTAGAGAAATTTAATGCGGAATACGGGATTTGAACCCGTGACCTTCAGCTTGGGAAGCTGACGTCATACCAGACTAAACTAATTCCGCTTAATGAATAATTTTCAAATATGATTAAATATCTTAATTGTAAATGAATTCTATGGATGCAAAATGTCCTGAATGTGAAAGAGTTGCAGTTTTAGATGATGATGTAACTAGTGTGAAATGCCCTCATTGTAGTTTTGAAGCCGATTATGATACTTATCTTGAGATTATGAAAGATCATGCAATGAACATGGCATCTGATTATATTCCTGATCGACCTGGAATGTAATTACCAGTAATTTCCTTTATCTGAGCAATCTAAATGGGCACCACAATTTGGACAAAACATATGACATGCTTGCATGTCTACCATTTTATTTTCACATCTTGGACACGTGATTTTTTCTGCCATGACTATCTATGAAAATCTTGATTTAAAAATAATGTCCAAAGGTTAATTAGTACTTCAACTTTTTTTTTGAATACTTGGTAAACTTCAAGCTTACAATATCTGACATTAAAGGAAAATCTCTATCTAAAGAGCTTAAAGATAGTGATGCAAATCCATTGTTAGGATTACAATTAGGAAATGAAACAGATGCCACTGTTGTTGGTCTTAGTGGAAAATTAAAACTAACTGGTGGTAGTGATAAATCTGGAGTTCCTATGAGAGATGACGTTCATGGTTCTGCAAGAAAACGTGTTTTACTTTCTAAAGGCGTTGGATTACAAGATGCAGAACATGGGGATAGAGTTAGAAAATTAATTCGTGGAAATACAATTTCTGAAGAAATTTATCAAATAAATTGTAGATTTGATGGCGAATTACCAGTAGAAGCACCTGCTGAAGAATCAGCTGAAAAAACTGAAGATAAGAAAGAATAACTTAACATATACCGATTCTATATTTTGACTCATGCATTGGAGAGATACACTTCCTGATTGGTACATCAAAAAATATGGTTATCAACCATGTGTAAACATTGGAACTTCTGGACATGTAGACCATGGAAAAACTAGTCTTATTCAAGCATTAACAGGTTCATGGACTAGTGTACATAGCCAGGAATTAAAACGTGGAATTACAATACGTGTTGGTTATTCTGATGCTGCTTTTTACAAATGTAAAAAATGTGAAGAACCTTTAGGCTATTCCACAACCCCAAAATGTAATAATTGTGGGGATGAAAGTGAATTATCTCGAGTTGTAAGTTTTGTTGATAGTCCTGGACACGAAAGTTTGATGGCAAATATGCTTTCTGGTTCTGCATTAATGGATGGTGCATTATTACTTGTTGCAGCAAATGAACAAGTTCCTAAACCACAAACAAAAGAACATCTTTTGGCTTTACAAACACTTGGTATTCAACAAATAGTTGTACTTCAAAACAAAGTAGATTTACTTTCTTATGATGAAGTAATGGGAAATTATAAAGATATTACAAAATTTGTTAAGGGAACTAATGCAGCTAAATCTCCTATTATTCCAATTTCTGCTCAATCAGGATTAAACCTTGATGCATTAATCGGTGCTATAGAATCTTCAATTAAGACACCTGAACGAGATGAAAAAGCTGATCCTGTAATGCATGTTTTACGTTCTTTTGATGTAAACAAACCTGGTATCAAATTAAAAGATATCAAAGGAGGTGTAATTGGTGGTAGTTTAACTCAAGGAATTTTTAATGTTGGTGATGAAATTGAAATTAAACCTGGTTTGATGAATGAAAAAAAGAAATCCTATGAACCCATTCTTACAGAAATTACTTCATTAGGAACTGCTGCAGGAATTGTTGAATCTGTAAAACCTGGAGGTTTAGTTGCAATTGGTACAAAATTAGATCCATCAATGACTAGAAGTGATTCATTTATTGGTTCAGTAATTGGAAAACCAGGAACACTTCCTGAAAATTCTACTTTACTAAAACTTGATGTTAATTTATTCGATTCAGCTGTAGGTACTACTGAAGATATTAAAGTTAAACCAATTCAAACAGGTGAATTATTACGATTAAACATTGGAACTGCTCCAGTATTAGGTAAAGTCACTAAAGTGAAATCATCCAAAATAGAAATCGAACTTAGACGACCTGCTTGCATCTTTGAAAATGGACATGTAGCAATAAGTAGGAGAATTGCTGAAAGATGGAGATTAATTGGTGCAGGTATAGTTGGTTGAAGTAATCTGTGACACTAATTTTTTAATTCATTTAGCAACTAGACGAATCAAAAATATTGATAATTTGGATATGGAAATAGGTTCAATTTCATTTGTTGTTCCTGAAGTTGTTAGTAATGAATTAATAAAATTACAAGAAATTCCAGAAAAAAATCAAGAAATAACTATGACATTAAATTTCATTAAAAAATTTAAAATAATTTCTATTAATGGAACTTATGCCGATCAAGAATTAATTAATCATGTAAAAAACAATCGAAGTATAATTGGTACAATGGATAAAGTACTTAAAAATAAAATCAAAAAACTAGGAAGTTCTATTTTATCTATACATAACGATAAAATTGTTCTTGAAAGTTAGTAAGCTTTATTTTAAAAATAACTAATTGAATACTATGTCTGAATTTTCTATAACAAGTTCTAATTTTGATGATGGTGAAGAAATTCCTAAAAAATTTGGTTACAAATTTGAAAATAAAGAACCTAAATTAGATTTTAAAAATATTCCAAAAGGTACTCAAAGTATTGGATTAATTATGGATGATCCTGATGCAATGGCTGCTGTTGGAAAAATTTGGGTTCATTGGTTGCAATATTTTGATTATCCATCACAAAATTTGATTTTAGAAGGAAAAACAGATTTTGGTGAAATTGGATATGGTGGACCAGCACCACCTAATGGACGTCATACATACATCTTCAAGGGTTATGCACTTGATGTAAAATTAGATTTGAAAGAAGGTTATTCTAAACAAGAATTAGAAAATGCAATGAAAAGTCATATTATTGCAGAAGCAAAATTAACCGGAACTTTTACGCCTTAAATTTTATTTTTTAGGAATATCTTTCTGCTAACCTATATCTCATGTATTTATCATCTGGTGAAAATTTAGCAGGATGTACTGATTTTGTTTCTCCAGTACATTTTGGACACTTGTCTTTTAATGTATAATGACTACATTTTGAGCATTTTCTTAATTGAAATCTCATTTTAATTTTCCCTTGTCTTCTTTGAATCTTCTCTGGTAAATTTGAATGAGCCTTTTTTCTTTTCTATGTTGGTTTGAATTTCTTCAATAATTGGTTTTAATGATTTTTCAGCAGATTTAAAATCTTCAGAAGTAATTGATATTCTATATTTCGGTGCTCCTAGATATGTAATATCCATTGTTGAATCTTTTTTAATTACATCCAATAATGTTTTTTTAATTATTTCAACTCCATCTGATTTGTTATTTGTTATTTCCATAATACCTCTAATTTCTACTGATGGTAGTTTAATTTTCGAACATATTTCTTCAATTGCAGTTGTAGTTTTTTTTGCAAGTTTAAGTTCTTTAATTACATCAATTCCATTTCTTGCAATTTCCATAAATGCATCATAAACTGAATCAAATTTTGTATAAATTTTATCTTCTATTTTTTCAATTTCTTCATCTGTTAATTTTGTCTTGTCTTGTACATTTTGTAATAATGTTTTGCCTTTTTCATATTTTTTAACTTCTTTTAGTTTCTGCTTTTTTTGATCTTTTGATACTTGTTTTAGTGACAAGTCTATATCTCCTGCTTTTACTTTTTTTACAAGTAAGACTTTTTTCTCTCCATCTTTTACAAATCTATTAACTGATCTAATCCAACCAGGTGCTATTTCTGAAATATGTAAAAACCCTTGAACGTCATCATATTCATCTAATGTGACGTAGGCTCCATGATCCATTACTTTAGTTACTGTGGCTAGAATAATTTCGCCCTGTTCAGGCATTTCTTGAATTTCAGTAGACAATTCTTCTAAAACTTTCCAATCTGTACATTAATGTTGCTCGTTAGAAATCAATCCCTTCTTTTGCTTTAATACCCTGTTGAAATGGATGCTTAATTTCTCTCATTTCTGTTACTAGATCTGCTGCCTCAATCACTTCATCTTTGGCATAATTTCCTGTTAATACTAAATCTACATTTTCAGGTTTTGAATTAATCAAGTCTAAAACATCTTCTAGTGAAATTAAGTTCAAATTTACTGCATAATTTATCTCATCTAAAATTACTATATCATATTTTTTAGATTGAATTTTTTCATTACTGATTCTAATTGCTTCTTTTGCAACTCTTTGATGATCTGTTTTTGGACTTTTATCATCTATAATTCCAACAAATCCTTTACCTATTGCAACCATTTCAAATTCTGGTTCTAATCTCTTTGATGAATCCATTTCACCATAATGCCATGAACCCTTGATAAATTGAATCATACATATTTTCTTCTTATACCCTGTAGCTCTTAATGCAATTCCTAATGCCGCAGTTGTTTTACCCTTGCCTTTTCCTGTATAAACAATAGTTAGACCATCTTTTTCCATAATTACTCATTAATTTTTATCAGTAAAAACATTCGTTATTTTTTCAAGGTATCAATTTAAATAAAAAAAAAATTCTACACATGCATTGAAAATAAAAAGAATTGTTTTAGCTGGAGCAACTAGCGGTGTTGGAAAAACATCGATCACATGTGCAATTATCTATGCTTTACAGAAAAGAGGTTTTTCAGTACAACCTTTCAAAGTAGGTCCTGATTATATTGATCCTAGTTATCTTTCAACTATTTCAAAAAATGAAACATACAATCTTGATGTTTGGTTAATGGGTCAAAAACAAGTTTTAGATAGTTTTGTATCTCATTCAAATTCTGATATTTCAGTAATTGAGGGTGTAATGGGATATTATGATGGATTTGAGGGAAATTCTAATTATGCTAGTACTCATCATGTTGCATCTATAACTAAATCTCCTGTAATTTTAGTATTGGATGCAAGTAAAACTGCACGTTCCATTGGTGCAACTGCTTTAGGATTTCAAAAATTTCATAAAAATTCAAGAATTGTAGGCATTATTTTAAATAAAATTGGAAGTAAAAAACATGAAATTCTTTGTAGAGATGCTTTAGAAAAAACAAAATTACCTATTATTGGTGTAATTCCAAAAAATGCTATCTTAAATTTAGAATCAAGACATCTTGGATTAATTTCTACATATGATAATAAAATTTTAAAAAATAAACTTGAAAAAATATCAAAAATTATATCAGAATCATTAGATGTAGATGAAATTATTAAAATTATTAAAAATCCTACATCTCTGTCTAAAAATAAACAAAATGCAACTAAGAAAACTAAAGTAAAAATTTCTGTTGCTTTAGATAACTCCTTTAATTTTTACTATGATGATAATTTGAATGCATTAAAACGCCAAGGTGCATCACTAACTTTTTTTAGTCCAATTAAAGATAAAAAAATTCCAAAATGTGATGGACTATACATTGGTGGTGGATTTCCTGAAATCTTAGGTAATGATCTTTCCAAAAATCAAATTATGAAAAAATCAATAAAAAAATTATCTGAAGATAACTTTCCTATTTATGCAGAATGTGGTGGGTTGATGTATCTAACTAAATCTATTACTAATAATGAAAAAAAATACAAAATGGTTGGTCTTTTTGATGCTGAAACAATAATGACGAAGAAAATGAGGCTAAATTACACAAAAGGAAAATTTTCTAATAAAAATATTCTATCTGATACTCTACATGGATTTCGTGGTCATGAATTTCATTACTCTCAATTAGAATCCGTATCATCTGATTCACAATTTGCTTTTAGTTTAGATATTGGAGAAGGAATAAAAAATCATCAAGATGGGTTAATACAAAATAATACTCTTGCTTCATATGGTCATCTTTATTTTGATAGTTCTAATTATGCTGAAATTTTTGTAAAAAATTGTTTGAATGAATCACGTAAATAGAATTATTAAATTATGGACAAAAATTAATCATTTTTAATTAAATTTCTTAATTTATTACACTTGTTCAAAATTACAACACTTTGATAATTAATTAGATGATTCTGCTCTAATTAATTTGAAAATTGCATTAATTATTGCTGAAGCTGAAGAGCTTCCCCCTTTTCTTCCTAAATTAGTAATGAATGGAGTTCCTTCTAACTTTGATAATTCTTCTTTTGACTCTGGTGCACAGATAAATCCAACTGGAATTCCTATGATTAATGCAGGTTTTACTACTCCTTCTTTTATCATTTCAATTACTTCCATTAATGCAGTTGGTGCATTTCCTATCACAACCACCCCACCATCAATATCATTTTTTGCAACTCTCATTGAAACTTGAGAACGTGTTTTTCCTTCATCTTTAGCTTGTTGCATTATTTCTGGATTAGATATATTACAAATTATGTCATTTCCAAAATCTTTTGGATTTTGTTTATTGAGTCCACCTATTACTCCATTTACATCAACTACAATACTACAGCCGTTTTTTAGAGCATTCATTCCACTTTCAATAGCATCTTTTTGAAAAATAAGCCTATTTTTATCGGCAAAATCAAAATCTGCAGTAGAATGAATTATTCTTCTTACAATAGGCCATTCCTTTTCATTATAATTATGTGAACCTATTTCATCTTCAATCATTTTCATACTAGCGTCTTCAATTGATTGGCCTTTCTTAGTTTGCATTCTCAACTTCCTTTGCTCTTTCCAATATTAAATCTACCATTTTTTGATCTGTTCCAATATGTTTTGTAATGTAACTTTTTTCAATTTTTGAGTTTTCCAATGCAGGGATTAAATCATTATTGATATCTGTTTTAACATGTGCTCCTTCATGAAGAAAATAAAATACATTTACTAGAACATTTGGATTATTTTTTTCACAACTTTTAATTCCTTCAAAAATATCTGGTTGTTCTATTTCTAACCATGATCTACTTACATTTCTGTAACTATCTTTTAATTCATTAACAATGTAATCAAGTGATCTTTGTGCATTAGGATCTACACTTCCATGACCAATTATCATGACGTCTACTTCTTTATTTTGAAGAGTAATTTGATTTTCTTTTAATGTTGAGTTTACTCTACTTTGAACTATTTCTACCAAAGTTTTATGCATCATCATTGGTTTAGTAACAAGAAATTTTATTTTAGTATCTTTTTGTAATTTCATTACATCTGTTACGGCATTTTTAACTTTTTTTCCTGGATATAGAAAATATGGAACTATTGTAAGTGTATCAATATCTTGTTTTAAAGATTTTTCAACTCCATCCTCAATATATGGTGGTTCCACTTCTAAAAAGCAATAATCAACAAAAGTATAGTCTCCTTTATCTCTAATTCCTTCACAAATTATTTCTAATTCTTCAGATGCCTCTCTTTGCCTACTTCCTCTATCAATTAGTAATAATCCTCGTTTCAATCTATTTTCCTCGCAATTGCTACTGTTAAATTTGGAGGGAATTTTTGTTTTTCTACAATCAATTCCCCTTTTGATACTTTAATTGCAGCAGCTTCAGAAACACTTGCAGTTCCTTCAAATGCTTTTACTGTAGTAGATGGATTTGGAGTAATAATTTCTGCAAGTTCATCCCTATCAACATATTCTACAGGTACTTGCATTTCTTTTCCAAGATCTATTAATCCTTGAACATCTTCAGGTTTTTTTATTGAAACTAACTTTGCAATAGATTTTGAACTTAAATTGAATTTTTTTAAACAGTGTTGTATTCCTTCTTTGATTGTATCTTTTGTTGTATCCCAATGTAACCCAATACCAATTACTAAACTTTGAGGACGATATATTACAGATTCTTGAGATAATTCATTATCAATAATTTCATCTGAAATAATAAGATGTGCTTTAGAATTTGATTTTTTTAATTCTTCTAAATTATTGTAAATTGTAACATTTTTTGGTAATTCTTTATACCATTTTTGATTACTTGTTTGTTGAAAAACACCAATAGATTCTGCATTTACCATATGTGCACTAATTTTAGTTACTGTTGTTTCATCATCTATTTTCCAACCAAATTCTCTACCTACTAAATCCACTGCAATTGTTTTGTTTACATCTGCAGCAGTGGTAATAACTGGTAAAGCATTTAATTTTTCAGAAATTTCTTGAGTTAATTCATTTGCTCCACCAATATGTCCTGATAAAACACTAATTACAAAATTTGTTTTATCATCAATAACAATAACTGCAGGATCAGTTTTCTTATCTTTCAAATATGGTGCAATTAATCTAATTACTGCACCTAAAGAAAAAAGGCAAATTAATGCATTAGAATTTTTAAAAAGTTCAATAATTTTATCTGATGTAGGCTCAGAATACCATGTAATCTTATTATTTTCATTTGATAATTTACCCGGTGCAAAAATTTTCCAATTAGGATAGATAGTTTGTAATTTCTCTCCAATATTAATACCATTTTTAGTAATTGCAAGAACTGATACATTTTCCATAATCAAAACTTTCTAACTTTAATAAAATACCTTACTCTTATGATTCTCTAGCAAGTATTTGCCCTTCAAAATCAAACAATATCACATCTATTGGAACTTTTTCTTCAGAATGTTTTCTCATATGCTTGTAGGTTTCACTACAAATTAGTTCAAAAAATCCAGAAACATTATTTTCTTTAATTATTTCTGAAACATGTCTTGCTGTATTTGCTTTTTTAACACTTTCAATAACTTTTTCATTAGCATTTGCTTTTTTTGCTAACTCTGATAAAAAATTCATATCTACTTTTGATCCTTTAACATGAGTTTGTTTAACTCCTGCAGCCATTTTTGCAAGTTTTCCAATAAATCCAACTACATATGCTTTCTTGATATTTTTTCTACCACATTGTTGTATTGTATATCCTGAGAAATCTCCCATTTGTACAAAACAATGTATTGGTAAATCTACAATTTTTTTTGCATATTCTTCACTTCTTCCACCAGTTGTTAATACTACAGTTTCATTTCCTGCTGCAATTGCAACATCTAAATTTTGTCTAATTGATGCTGCATAGGATGCTGTAGAAAATGGAATTACAATTCCACTAGTTCCTAAAATTGAAATTCCATCTTTGATACCTAATCTAGGATTGTCTGTTTTTGGTGCTAATTCTTTTCCTTTTGGAACTGAAATTATAATTTTTATTCCTTTTTTCTCAAGAATTTCTTTTCCAGCTTCTCTTAGATTTTCATTAATCATTTTTTTAGGTACAGGATTAATTGCCGGTTTTCCAATTTCTAACCCTAAACCTGGTTTTGTAACAATTCCAACACCATCTCCCCCATCAATATCGATTTCATTTACTTTTTCTGTAAATGATAATTCTACAATTATTTCAGCACCATGAGTTACATCTGGATCGTCTCCACCATTTTTTATGACAGAACACTTTGCTTTTTCATTTTCAAATTCACAAGATTCAATTGGGATTTGAATAAAAGATCTTCTGGGTAAAATAATACCTACATTTTGGATTTTTTTTTGATTAATAATTGATAGTAATGCAGCTTTTGCAGCAGCAGTTGCAGAACTTCCAGTAGTATATCCTGTTTTTAATTCAATTTTTTCCTCTACCACACTTTTTACATTCATTTTCTAGTATTAACTCTTATTTCATCAATTTTGAAATTTTCTGAATAGATTTAAAATTAAAAGTAAATTTAGATAATCATGGTGAATCGTATTCAGGTAGTTATTACTGGAGCAAATGGATTTGTTGCAAAAAATCTTAGAAAATATTTATCTAAAAATAATATAGATTTAATTTCAATTTCACGAAATGATTTTAAAGAATTTAAAAATGAATTTAAAATAATTTCAAAAAATTATGATGAAAAAATTATTTTGAATAAAATTAAAAATTCTGATGTATTAATTCATCTTGTAGGACTTGGAAAACAATCTGTTGATATTGATTATGAAATGATAAATGTTGAATTTACAAAACATATTGTGAATTTAGCTCAAAAAGCTAAAATTAAGAAAATTATCTATAACAGTGGTCTTGGAGTTTCAAGTAAAACTCCTGTAGGCTATTTTATTTCTAAATATAAAGCAGAAAAAATTATAAGAAATTCTGGTTTAAACTATACTATTTTTAGACCATCATATATTGTTGGAAAAGATGATTTATTTACAAAATTTTTGAAAAAACAGATTAAAATTAAAACAATTAAAATTCCCGGTTCTGGGAAATATTCTATTCAACCAATTTCTATCGATGATGTGGTAAAAATTTTTCTTCAATCACTTGATCAAATTAAATTCAAAAATAAAACAATTGATCTTGTTGGTCCTGATTATCTTACATTTGAACAATATGTGAAACTTTTTTCTAAAGGAACTAAAACAAAAATCAAAAAAATTAGTTTAGAAAATGCATATCATGATGCTATAATTAATTCAAAATCTAATTTTGGAGTTGATGATCTTAATATTCTAATTGGTGATTTTAAAGGAAATTACAAAAAATTACAAAAAATTACTCAAATGAAATTTGAATCTGTTATAGAATTATTAAAGTCCGGCAGACTGCTTTAGTGTTTCAGCTTTGTCTGTTTTTTCCCAACTGAATTCTGGTTCATTTCTTCCAAAGTGTCCATATGATGCTGTTTTTTTATAAATTGGTCTTTTCAAATCTAGTTCTGAAATAATACCTGATGGCTTCATATCAAAATTCTTTCTAACTAATTCTTCTATTTGATTTTCTGGAATTTTATTTGTTCCAAAAGTATTGACGTATAGTGATACTGGTTCTGCTACGCCTATTGCATATGCAAGTTGAACTTCACATCTATCTGCAAATTTGGCTGCAACAAGGTTTTTTGCAATATATCTACACATGTAACAAGCTGATCTATCTACTTTAGATGGATCTTTTCCTGAAAAAGCACCACCACCATGTCTTCCAAATCCACCATAACTATCTACAATAATTTTTCTTCCAGTTAATCCAGCATCTCCATGTGGTCCACCTATTACAAATTTCCCTGTTGGATTAATGTGAATTTTAATTTCATCATTCCAAAGATTTCCTAAAACAGGTTTGATTACTTTATCAATAATTTCATTTGAAATTTCTTCTTGAGAAATTTCAGGTGCATGTTGTGTTGAGATTACAACTGTTTCAATTTTTGTTGGTTTATTATCTTCATATTTTACTGAAACTTGAGATTTACCATCTGGTCTTACCCATGGTAATGTTTTATTTCTTCTAACTTCTGATAATTTTTGAATTAGTTTATGAGCTAATAAGATTGGCATAGGCATTAATTCTTCAGTTTCATTTGTTGCATAACCAAACATTAATCCCTGATCTCCTGCACCTTGCTCTTTTTCTTCAGTCGCTGTAACTCCTTGACTAATATCTGGACTTTGTGAATGTAATCTTAAATCAACTTTACAAGTATCACCATCAAACATCAATTCTTTATCATTATATCCAATTTCTCTAATTGTTTTTCTAATTAATTCTTCTTGGGCTTTTTTATCAAAAATTGCTTTAGATGTTACTTCGCCAGACACTACTACAAAATCTGTGGTTACCATTGTTTCCACTGCTACTCTTGAATTTGGATCTTGTTTTAGATATTCATCTAAAAATGCATCTGAAATATTATCGCATATTTTGTCTGGATGACCTTCTGTTACTGATTCTGATGTAAATAGAAAAGTATTGGTCATAAAACCACTCGTAATTTAATTAAAGTTCATTTTCTAATTTGATAAACAATACATTGTTTCCTCTCACGATGACTCTACCATAGTTTGCAATGGTTTTGCCATCATGGATTTCTTCTGCATCTGTCATTATCAAATTCATGTATGAATCAACATTGTCCATTTTACCTTTGTATTCAACTTCATTCTTTAATCTAACTGTAACTTTTTTCTTTGTGCTTTTTTGAAGAATTGTTAATGGTCTTTTTGCACTGTTTGTTTGGGACACTAAATATTCACTTATTTTCAAAACTTTCACTCCAGCATAAAAGCCTTGCCACGCCTGTAAAAATTGTAATTCTTTAAATTTTTTCTTATTTTTGTATAAATTGTATATATGATCTCAACTGGTTTACAAAAATTAGATAATTTTTTGTCTGGAGGAATTCCTAATGGAATTATTGTAGATATTTTTGGAGGAAATGGAACTGGAAAAACTCAATTTGTATTACAATTATCAATTAATTCAATTAAAAATGGTGGAAATATTTTATTTTTAGATACTACTGGTGGATTTAGACCTGAAAGAATATTAGAAATTCAAAAAAAATCTAATCTGAATATTAATTTACTTGATAAAATTACTGTATCTAGAATAACAAATACATCTGAACAAATTAATTCAATTAAAACTCTTCAAGAACATAATTTTTCTTTAATTGTTATTGATAATGTAACTGATTTATTTTCTTATGAATATAAAAATAATAAATCTATATTTAGAAAAAATTCTTTATTCATGAAATATATGCATGAATTATCATTATATGCAATTTCTCATAAAATTCCTATTGTAGTTACTAATATGATTAGAAATATGGATGATAAAGAAGTAGAAAATATGGCAAATGCAATAGATCTTTTTACTCATATCAAAATTCATCTCTCTAAAAATTCATCATTATTTAATGGAGAAATTTATTCACCTTTCAGAAAAGAATCTTTTTCTTATATGATTACAACATCAGGTATATCTAGTGATTAGTACTAATTTTTCTTAATAATTTTTGAATGTGCGGTCAAAAATAATTCTATTCTACCTTCTCCGTAATTGTTTAATTTAGCATTTAATCCAGTAATGGAAATAATTTCGCCTAATTCACATTTATCAATAATTTTCCCCTGATTTCTCCATCCTTTTACCCAAATTTGACCTGAATCATCTTCAACAAACATTTCTGAAAGTGAAATTGATTCACCTGATTTAGTTTGGATTTCTTTTCTCTCAGGAACTTTTAGCACTATGGATTCAATACAATAAGTTCCATCTGCTTTTACCTCACTAATTTTTGTTCTAATTTTAGATAATGATGGAATTGTTTCATCATTATCTAATTTTCTTACAAATGAATTTTCATCTAATGTAACTGAATTACCATAAACTTTTGATGGCATGCATTCAATAACATCGCCTTCAACACAGATGCTAGTTGAATTTGAAAAATCACTAATGTTGTAGATATTTTTTTGATTATCCACTGCTACTATCATATTTTTTCCAGTTTCTGTTATTACAACTGATAAAATTCTTGCAACAATGGGTTCTGCTTCTTTTCCACCTTCAATTTCAATAATCGTTGCTTCATTACCATGGATTTCTAATCCTTGATTACCTGATTTTACTCGAACTCCTAATAGTTTTACATTTGCTGATTGTGAAATCATATTTGGAATTAGTGATTCATCTTTACCCCAAAGAACTACTCTCATTGAAGATCCATCTTTTCCTTTCAATCTCATTCTGAGTGCTGTACCAGGTTGACCTCTGGAATTTGTAAACTGCATACCACTAATTATTCCATCAATAATTCCTGAAATTACAAGATCTTTTTGCCCTTCTTGTAATTCACTAATATCTTTTGTAATTTTATCAATCATTGGAATTTGACTTTCAGTATCAACAGTTTGAATGTTTGATCCAGAACCAATATTGATAGTTGGTGAACCATCTAAATCTGATTTTACATAAGCTTTTATGATTTTAATCAAATCTCCTGGTTTTAGATTTTCAATTCCTGGTAGGCTCGCTTTTTCATCCCATAATTTCACACTTGCTGTTGAACCAGAATCATACACTGTCATTGTTCTTAAATCAAATGTAGATCCATCTTTTCTTGAAAATTGCTTTGTAGGGGATAGATTTAGTACTCTAGTTTCTAATGAAATTTCTTTTGCACCTGCATATAGATCCTTTATACTAATTTCAGTTTTTGATGCTTCTGTTAATGTAACTCCATAATCAGATGCTATAAGAAATAATGCGCCTTGATCTGTTAGGTATCCTGCACCTATCTTCTCTTTTTTTTCTGCAATTTTTTGTTCAATAATTTCTTTAGTTAATTCGGATTTCTGTTCTAGTAGTTTATCTATTAGATTTTGTGACTCTGACATTTAGTTTTCATAAACATGTTGTATTAATAAAAATTTCATTAATTTCTAAATTAATTTTAATCAAAAATGATCGATTTTCTTTAATTTTAAAATAATTAAATTGTATTTTTGTAAAATCTTTAGACTGTTATTTCTAAATTAATTCAAATCATTGATGAATTATCCTATTTTACCTCATTACCTAAATTAATAGGAAGATCGCAGTTTGATTATGTCTTGTATTGATGTTAATCATTTATCCAAATCCTACGGATCAATAAAGGCTGTTAACGATCTAATTTTATCTGTAAAAAAGGGTGAAGTTTTTGGATTTTTGGGTCCTAACGGTGCAGGAAAATCTACTACAATTAAACTACTTACTACTTTGATTAGACCTTCATCAGGTTCACTAACTATTTTAGGAATAGATGCAATTTTAAATCCATTAAAAATTCGTAGTAAAATTGGTGTTGTTTTACAACAACCTAGCTATGAACCTACTTTATCAGTTGAAAAATCTCTTGATAAATATGGAATGATGTGGAATATTTCAAAAACTGAGCGTAAAAAACGATTAGAGCAGCTTTTGAAAGATTTTGATTTAGTTGAAATTCGTAAGAAAAGAAATGAAGATCTTTCCATAGGTCAAAGAAGACGAGTACAAGTTGCACGTGAATTTATGCATGATATGGAACTTTTATTTTTAGATGAACCTACTGTAGGATTAGATCCTGAAGCACGAAGAAAATTATTAGATTATCTAAAAAATAAAGTTAAAACAGGTTTAACAATTTTTTATACAACTCATATTTTATCTGAAGCTGAATATCTTTGTGATAAAATAGCTATAATTGACAAAGGAAAAATTCTTACTGTTGATTCACCAGATGATTTAAAAAATCAATTTGGAAAAGAAAAAACAATTAAAATTCATTTATTAAAAAAACAATCTGATATTGATTCCTTACTAGTTGACATACCAGATTATGAAATTAATTTTGATACTGGAACAACAATAATTATCCATTCAGAACAATCTGAATTAATATTACTTAGAGTTTTAAAAATTCTTAATGAAAATAATATAGATATTGAAGATTTATCTGCAGTACCAACAAATCTTGAAGACATATTTTTAAAAATGATGAGGGAAAATGCATCCAGTAATTAGACTTGTTAATAGAAATCTAACGATTTCACTTAATCCGGGATTTTTAATTTGGCAAATCATTTTTCCTTTAATCTATATTTTTGTAGCAGGTTTTGCATATGGTCCATTAATTAATCAAGTTCCATTTGGTGGAAAAGATCTTGATTATCCTGCATTTTTAGCATCTGGTATGATTGGGTTTAATATTATGAATAGTACATTAATTTCTGGAATTTTAATTTGGAATGATCGGAGACATGGAATGTTTGAACAAATCATGTCAGGTCCATTTACCAGAAGTCATTATATTCTTAGTAATATTTGCACTATAGGCATAATTGGACTTGTTAGTGCTTCATTAATTGCCATAGTTGGATACCCTGTAATTTTCCAATCAGCAGAATTTTCTTTAGTTACAATTCCAATTATTATTTTTGGTGCAATTGTAGGCTCAGTTTTATTTGGTTCCTTGGCTTCAATTATTTCTACCCGATTACGTTCAAGTGAAGGATTTAATGTAATTATTAACACTGTATTTCTTTTCTTTGCTTTTGTAAGTTCAGCATTTTATCCAGCTGATACTGCACCTGAACCACTTCGTACAGCATTTTATCTTAATCCATTAACATATCTTGTTGATATAATTCGAGCAGGTATTTTTGGAACTGTAACAGAATTTGTTATTTATGAAATGATTATTCTTGCTACACTTGCAGCTATTTTATTCACTATTGCTTCAAAACTATTAACAAGATTAGACTTTTAAAAATTATAATTATTTTTTAAATTTTTCATACATTTGATTAATTTTTTTAATTATATCTAAATTTTCATACTCAATTAAATCTAAATTTGGTATTACACAATGTCCTCCAATGATTCCTGGAAACATTTTTGGTCTATTACCCAAATTTTCATGAATTTCATCAGCAAATTTCCACATTTCATCAAAATCAACATTTTCTTTTTCACAAATCATCTTAGTAATTTGTGCATAGTTAATTAACCAACCATAATATGTTGTATCCACTAATATTTTTGCAAGTTCAGCAGTTTTTGTAGTTGACATCCAATCAACTTTTTCAAATCTATTTTCTAAATCTTTTTTTATTTTTAAATCTATTTTTGTTCCATCAAATGAAATAAATTTTGTATATTTTTTAATATCATCTAAAAATCTTTTATGGACTCCACGTACTGGAGAAAATAAAACTGGTGTTGATACTTTTTCTTGAATAATTTTTGTAGTTCCTGGTTTAACAGTTGAATGAATTATAACAACTTGAATATTTTTTATTTTTTTAATCCACTCAATCACAACATCTGTAAATTTTACTAATTCTCCTGGTAAACAGACATGAAGATATTCTGGATTTTCAATAATTCCATTTTCTGAAAAATTTTTACATTTTGCTTTATCTAAATCAATTCCGACACAATCAATTTTTCTATCTATAAGTAAATCAAATAATGTTTCACCAACTTCTCCCATTCCTAAAATAATATCTGTCATTATGCCTATTCTGGATAATATTGACTATATTATGTTCATGTTATCATAATCATCAATTTTTAAATAAAGTAGCCCGGGCAAGACTCGAACTTGCGTCTCGGGCTTCAAAGGCCCAAATGCTTGACCGCTACACTACCGGGCTACTAAATCGAGCACTGCTATTCCCTTAATGAACTTTTTAATTCAATTTGACTCTTAAAAGCAAAATTGAATTAATTTTTGATTATTTTAATTAGTTTTTCTATAGGATCTTCCATTTCTTTAACAATTTTTTTTGCTCTTTTTTGATTTTGATTATTTTTTATTTCAAAAATTTTCTTTATATGATTTGAAATTTTATTTGGATTTGTCTCTCTTTTTACTAGATTTTTTTTCACTAAAAATTCTTCTACTATATTTGGAACAGCATTATATGATATTGTGGAAATTCCCATTAAAGCAGATTCTGCTGTCATGGTTCCACCAGATCCTATGAAAATGTCTGTTTTGTTTAGTAAAAATTTTCCATCAAATGACATTTTAACAATTTTCACTTTATTACCGATTATTTTTTGTAAATTATTAACTTGTTTTGTATATCTTCCTAATACTACAATATTTTCATTTTTGTAATCCTTTACTATCTTTTGAATTATTGGAATTATTTTACTTGATTTTGATGTATATGATGCTTCTTCTTCTTCTACTCTAATCAAAATATTCTTTTTATTGTTATTTTTAAATGGTGAATTAAGATCTTCACTAATTTTTCTTTTCATAGTTATTGCTGCATCAATTGCTTTGTATTGTATAATATTTTTTTCATGAATTCCATATTTGGAAAATTCTTTTTTTGGTATTACATATGGAATAAGTAATTTCTGAATTAATGGTAATGTTAATTTCATTACTGCATTAGCATGAGGTGAATCACAAAACATTATGTGTTTAATTCCTAATCCAAATGAAATTCGTGCAGCCTCTGGTGATCCAAAACTAATTACTAAATCAGGTTCAAATCTCTTAATTTTCTTTGATAGTTTCTCCATTCTTTCAATACTTGCTTTAAGCTTACTTTTTTTATCCCCACCACCGTGTTTTCCAATAAAAATTAGGTCAAAATGACGTATTTTTGATAATTTTGAAACTTCATGATACTCTCTTGAAGTACACAAAACTTCATGTTTTTCTCCTAATCTTTCAATTATTGGTTCCGAAAACAATAATTGTTTTGGTGTTAGAATATCAATCCATATTTTCAAGTATTCTTGATAATTACTGTACTTCAATAAGTTTTTCTTAGTCTATAATCATCTCTAATTAATGGCAGGACCAAAAGTTGTTGTTTATGGGTTAAGTACAGAGGGATATGCTATTGCATCTCAGATGGCCATTAAAGGTGCTGATGTATTCATTATAGATGAATCCACTCCATCTGCAATATCTCTTAAAGCTGAAATTGCTAAAACTTATCCAAATGTTTCTTCTCTAAAAGAAGATGAACCATTATTAGCTATGGAGCCAATTGACGTAGCCATTTCTAAAGCTCAATACCTTTTCTTTACTCCAAGAATTAGAAAAACTGGTCAAGATATTAAAACAGAAATTCATTCTAAATTCAAAGATGCAGTTACATCATTAAAGAAAAATAGCTCAGTAATATTTACACTGGCAACTGGATTTGGAGGTAATAATGAAAATATTTCATTATTAGAACATGTAACTGGACTTCAAGCTGGAAAAAACATATCTTATTTTTATTATCCATTAGAAGATCTCAATCAACAACCAAAAATCATTGGTTCATTTAATGGGAAAAAAGATTCAGTTTTATCTGATTTACTAACTACTGGTAAAAAAGAAAAAAAATTTGTAGCCATTTCATCATCAGAACATTTCCATGCAATTGATACTTTGTCAAGATTTTCTAGTTTATGTAGTATTTTGGAAGTTTGTAAATATGCTCAAGATGAAATTACAAAAAATGATCTTTCTTCAAATGATTTTCAAGAAATATTTTTAGATAATATGATAAATGGATTGTTTGATCTAAAAGCTTTAGGTTCATCATTTGAGGGCTCAAATTCATTAATGTATTTGATTAATGGAAGTGTAAAAGGTATTGATGGTTACATTAAAAGATTAATTGATGAGATTCGTGGAACATTAAAGAAAAATGATCTAAAAGCAAGTAGAACAAAAATTGCTTTATCTTGGACTCTTGATCAACATGCAATGCGCGGAGATAAAATTGAAATGCTTCAAAATTTAACTTCAAGATTACGTGATTATATTGGAGATGTTGAAGCTTATGAAGATCCAGATTTTAATTTATTTCATAGTGACAAAACTACAATTATAGTAGCATGCTCACAATCTGATTTTGATAATATTGAAAAAACCAAAAAGGATTCTAATCTAATAATTGTTAAAGCTAATCCTCTTTGTGAAACACTTCAATAATGATATAAATTAGCTAAAAAATTATTCTGTTTAAATTGTCTGATGAAAATAATTCTGATGAGATTCCTGTTAAACTTATTACTGAAGAAAAAATTGAAACTAGTAATTCTGAAGACGAATCTAAGCCTGTGGATAATACAGAACAAATTTCTGAAGATCTATCAAAATTGTTAGAATTAGAAAAACAAAAAGTATCTCAATCTGAAGAAAAATTAAAACATGTATTAGCAGATTTTCAAAATCTTAGTAAAAAAACTCAATCTGATATTGAACATGGTGTTAATTCTAAAATTAATGAATTTATGTTAGATTTTATTAAAATTTATGATGATTTTATACGAGCTAAAGAAGTAATCTCTGAAAGTAAAATTAATGCAGATGGTTTAAATTCGATTTTAAAAAATATGGAATCATTAATGCAAAAATATAATGTTAAACCTATTGAGGCATTAGGTGAAATTTTTAATCCAAATTATCATGAAGCAATATCCATAATCTCTGATCCAACATTAGATGATAATACTATCACTAAAGAGATCAGGAAGGGATATATTTCTCATGAGAGCATTATAAGACCTACGCTAGTAGAAATTTCAAAAAAAGAGGATAATGATAAAAAATGACTAAAATTATTGGGATTGACTTAGGAACAAGTAACTCTGCTGCTGCAGTAGTAATGGGTGGAAAACCAACTATTATTCCTGCTGCTGAAGGAGCAACTGTTGGTGGTAAAGCATTTCCATCTGTCGTTGCATTTGGTAAGGATGGTGAGCTTTTAGTTGGTGAACCTGCTAGAAGACAAGCTGTTACAAATCCTGATAATACGATTGTTGCTGCCAAAAGAAAAATGGGTTCTGATGAAACTTTTAAAATTTTAGATAAACAATACAAACCTCAACAAATCTCTGCATTTATTCTTCAAAAAATTAAAAAAGATGCTGAAGCATTTGTTGGAGAACCAATTGAAAAAGTAGTGATTACAGTTCCTGCATATTTTGATGATAATCAGCGTCAAGCTACAAAAGATGCTGGAACTATTGCTGGTCTTGATGTTGTTAGAATTATTAATGAACCAACTGCTGCATCTTTAGCATTTGGATTAGATAAAGCTAAACAAGATATGAAAATACTTGTTTTTGATTTTGGTGGCGGTACGTTAGATGTCACTATAATGGAAATGGGTGGCGGTGTCTTTGAAGTACTCAGTACTTCTGGAGATACTAAATTAGGTGGAACGGATATGGATAAAGTTCTAATTGATTATGTAGTAGATGAATTCAAGAAAAAAGAAGGTGTAGATCTAAATTCTGATTCAACTGCAATGACAAGAATTAGAGAGGCTTGTGAAAAAGCAAAAATTGAATTATCTACTGTTATGGAAACTGATATTAATTTACCATTTATTGCACATGATCCTTCTGCAGGTGCTAAAAATCTTGAATTAAGAATTACACGAGCTAAACTTGATGAATTAATTGGGCCAATTGTTGATAGATGCAAGCCTTCAATACTAAAAGCATTAGAAGATGCAAAATTATCAAATTCTGATATCAATAAAATTGTCATGGTGGGAGGACCAACTAGAATCCCTCTAGTCAAAAAATTTGTTAGTGAAGTAATTGGTCAAGAAACTGAATCTGGTGTTGATCCAATGGAAGCAGTTGCAATGGGTGCTGCAATTCAGGCAGGAATTATTGCTGGTGATGTAACAAGTGATATTGTTTTACTTGATGTAACACCTCTAACACTGGGAATTGAGACATTAGGTGGTGTCCGTGAACCACTAATTGAAAGAAATACCACTATTCCAACTTCCAAAGCTAAAGTTTTCACAACAGCTGCTGATAATCAAACAGCTGTAACAATTCACGTTGTTCAAGGAGAACGACCAATGGCAACTGATAATGTTTCTTTAGGAAGTTTCAATCTAACTGATTTACCACCAGCACCAAGAGGAGTTCCACAAATTGAAGTTAAATTTGATATTGATGCAAATGGAATTATCAATGTCACAGCAAAGGATCTAGGTACACAAAAAGAAGCAAAAATTACAATTGAATCAAATTCAAAATTATCTCCAGAAGAAATTGAAAAATTAAAAGAAGATGCTGAAAAGTTTTCAGATGAAGATAAAATAAAGAAAGAAAAAATTGATCTTAAAAATGAAGCAGAGAGCTATATCTATACTACTGAAAAATTAGTAAATGTAGATCTAAAAGATAAGATTTCACAAGAACAAGGAATTAAAATTACTGATGCAGTAAAAGAAGTTAAAGAAGTCTTAGATAAAGAACCATCTGAATTAAAACCTAAACTAGAAGCACTACAATCTTTAGT
>CABXQD010000002.1 GCA_902514275.1 uncultured marine group I thaumarchaeote
GAATTTCTGCATTAGTAAAATTATACGATAAAATAACTAATGTGTATGAATATAAAATGAAAATTGGCAATAAAACAAAAACAATGACAAGAGAAGAATTAACAAATTATGTTAGAAGCACTAATCCAAAAATTAGAGAAACAGCTTACAAAACGATTCTCACTAAATATACAGAAAATAAAGGAGTGATTGGAGAAATTTATCAAAATATTGTTCTCAATTGGAAAGATGAAGGAATAGAACTTAGAGGATATAAAAGTCCAATATCAATGAGGAATATTGCTAACGACGTAGATGATAAAACAATAGAATCACTTCTTTTAATTTGTAGAAAAAATTCAACAGTATTTCAAAAATTCTTCCTTCAAAAAGCAAAGATGTTAAACATGAAAAAATTACAAAGGTACGATCTATATGCACCAGCAGCATCAAAAATTAAGGAGAAAAATTATTCATATAATCAGTCTGTAAAGTTAGTCTTTGAGTCATTAGGAAAATTCAGCAATACATTAGAAGAATTTGCCAGAAAAGTATTCAATGAAAAACACATAGATTCATCAGTCAGACCAGGGAAAAGAGACGGTGCATTTTGTAGTACACTTACTCCAAAAATCACGCCATATGTATTAGTTAATTTCACAGGCAAATCAAGAGATGTATTCACATTAGCACATGAATTAGGTCATGCAGTTCACAGTCAGGCAGCACAAGATAGATCAATTCTAGTTCAAGATGCACCACTACCACTAGCAGAAACTGCATCCACATTCTCAGAACTATTACTGTATGATAATTTATCAGACAAAATATCAGATGATCAAAAAAAGATAATGTTGGCTGAAAAAATTGATGATTTGTATGCGACAATACTCAGACAATCATTTTTTACAATTTTTGAAATTGATGCGCATAATCAAATTAGCAAAGGTACCACAATAGATGAAATCTCAAAAACATATTTACAAAATTTGAAAGAACAGTTTGGAAACTCAGTAAATCTTTCAGAAGATTTTGGAATAGAGTGGAGTTGCATTCCACATTTTTATCACACTCCATTTTACTGCTATGCATATTCATTTGGAAATTTGTTAGCATTATCATTATTTCAAAGATATAAAAAAGAAGGAAATGATTTTGTGAAATCATATATAGATATTTTAGCGGCAGGAGGTTCAAAAAAGCCTGAAAAACTATTATCCGAACACGGGTTTGACATTAGATCACCAAAGTTTTGGCAAGAGGGTTTTGATTATGTTAATCAACAAGTTAAAACACTATCATCTCTAAACTAATTTAAGATCTAAAATAGTTTCAATGAAAAATTAATTGTTATCATTGTTATTTTGTGGAGTGAAATCATCAATAATTTTTGTTATATCAAACATAAGAGAATCTTTAATTTTTTTTAATGATCCTTCAGGATTTTCAGATTGTGAAAGTAGATGATTAAGTTGGTCCAGTATAGCATATTGAACTCTAGATATTAGTAATTCAGACATGCTTTTCTCACTAGTAAAATCTACTTCAGTAATATTTACTGCCTGATTAGCCATTTTAAAAGTAAAAGATGAAGAATAGCCACCCCTACTAAATGCAATATCTCTAAGAACTAATTTTTTTACTTCATCAGGATTTCCCATCCCAGTTCTAGCAACCATATCATTTAATTGATCTAATATAGCATACTGAACTCTAGTTTGCAATAGTTCAGGAATAGTTTTTGCATTTTCGATTTCAGTGACACTAACTTTATCATCACCAATTGTGATAAATTTATTCATAATCGTAATTAGAATTATTTTATGTATAAAGTATTTCTAAAAATTAATTTTTGAATAATTTAGAATAATGGGGCCGACAGTCCAACGCATGGACTGCCGGCTTGTTCCCCGAACGGTTTGAATTCGATGTCAATTTTATACCATAAATAATATGATTTAAACGTTTGAAGTTATTTTAGGTCTAATTTCTTAGGCTTTATTTTCCTAATTGTTCCCAACAAAATCCCTATTGTGATTCCCAATTGATAAAGAAAGTACAGTAGGACTTCAAAAGTACTAGGAGTAAGATCAGTAAATCGACTTATGGCGGTAAAAACCAATAACAAGCTACTAAAAAAGAAAACAAATCCTTTTACAATTCCATGTAAATGAGTGAATTTTAAAATTACAAAAGTCATCACCATGATTGAAATTGCCAATACGGTTAGAAAACCAGTATTCATTCCAAAAACTAAGAAAATAGAGGAAATGACATCTCCAGTGTTGGAAACAGACAACGTTGCCAAATCAATTTTTTCAGGAGATTGAAAACGAGGTACACTAAGAATTGCATTAATTAAAAATAAAATAAATAATGTAATAGATACAGTTTTCAAATGATTTTGCAAACGGGTAAATCTTTGAAGTATTGCCCTACCAAGAATGATACCTTGAGATAAACCAATACCAAATGTACTTAAAATTACTATTAATTGGATTAAAGGATCATTGAAACTTTCAACAAGCATAGGAATTAATGCCATATACTTAGAAAACCACGTACATCAAAATATGAGTTTCCTAAAATATAAAAAGTATAAGAATTTTTCAAAAAACTAAAAAGAAGTAAATTTAATATTTCATGATCAAAATTTCAGTACATGTTAAAACTAATTTTAGCTGTAATGATCATTACAATTAGCGGGATTTCATTAAATCAAGCATATTCACAGGAAATTGGACTATCCACATTCCAAGAATCAGCTCAAGTGATCATAGATGAAAAAATATACCAAAAAACTACAGCTTCAATTACATTATTTAGCTCAAATGTTCAGGAAATCATTATTCCAATAGAATTGGAGCAAAAAATTCGAGAAGATCAATGGGTACAGGCAGTAGTTTTAACAAATGAGAATAATTGTGTGTTGGGTGTCGTTGATCAATCATGCATAATAATCAACATAGCAAGAAATCCAAATGATGCAGGAATTAATGCAATACAGGATTCTACTAGAAAAATTGCTGATTCATATATTGATGAAATTAATAGATTATTTGATACAAATGCTAAATTTTTCCAAGTATTCATCCATACTTCAGATAAATCAAATGAAGCGTTAGAAACATCAGGTATTATTTCAGGTACAGGAACAATTTCAGCAGTATATACAATGCCAATGGAAGATACGGATTCAATGTATGGAAAAATTTCATCCATGCTCTTATCAAAACAAATTAGAGAAAGTGGTGGATTTTATGATCTATCAAAAAAATTGGCAAATGAAGAAAACGCTAAAATGTCATTTACAATAATACCTACAGAATCAAAATCAAATTTACAATTAAGAGTGTCATTAGATAATCCATTAGATACTTCAAATCAAATTGAAAGAGAATCCACAGAAATTAATCCACTAGAATTTTTTAAAATAAATGAACTTAACAGATCAAATTATTTCTCCACAGGGAATTATCCATTAAATTCCATATTTCAAATAATAATACTATCAAATGAAAGCACAAATGTATCAGATGTTAAAGGAAACATCATTCCAACACAAAATATCGATGGAATTGAAATTCCAATGGAAATTACAAAGAAAGGATGGGTTTTTGATCCTCAAGAAGGTCAAAAAATTCAAGGAAAATATATTTTTGGAGAAAACATATCAGTAAGCGAAGATGAATTAAAATTTTCATTAGGTGGAAATGATATTCAATTCAAAGAAACAGAGTCAAAAGAATCAATCATAGTAGGAATAATAATCGCAATAGTCTCACTGGGTGCGGCAATATTTTATCTTAAAGGATATAAAAAATAATTAAACTATTAGAACCGCAGCTGCAAATACAGTGGTCCATTTTCCATCTTTGTCACCCTTTGTAGATTGAGTCACATTATGAGTATTGTAAATTTCACCAGAAATCATCCATTGTTGTCTTTTCTCATCCCAATCCTTATCAGCATCAAAAGGAATTCCTAAAGAAGAAGCCAACATTTGTGCGGCAATATCTTCAGCATAATCTCCTGCTTGAATTTCATTTTGACCAAAAGATTCGTATTCAGACAGATAACCATACCTGTTACTATCTTTAGGTTGGGCAATTCCAACTGAAGCAGAACAAACTCTATGAGGTTCCTTGGTTTGATTCTTTGAATAGATTGTAAACAAAATTTGTCCAGGTTTAATTTTTTTCAAACCTTCCTTTCGACTAATCAATTTAGCTTGAGGAGGAAAAATACTAGAAATCAATACAATGTTAGTTCCAGCAATACCTGCATCTCTTAACGCATATTCAAAACTAGTCAACCTATCTTCATGAACGCCTTTTCCTTTTGTAAGAAATAATTCTTTAGCTACTAAATCCAACATGATTAAATTCCAGTTAAAAAATTATTATTTATACTTTAATTTTACAAAATAAAAATCATTTATCAGATTTGGATTTTTTCTTTTTCTTTCTTTTATCAGGTTGTGCTTGAATCTGAGTTAGAAAAAGAAACGTAAAGAAAGCACCCATTCCAATATTGATTATACCCATGAAAGTGACCATTATTTTCATACTTGGAGGTGTAATCTCAGATAAAGCAACAATTATGCCAACAATACCAATTGCATAAAACATCACCATCAAAACTTTGACTTTAATGGGAGCAATGTATCTCATATCAAATATCATAAAGTCAATGTTATAAATTGAAAGGTAATATGTAATTTTTAAAAAAATAGGAAATTAGCCTCAGGTAACACTTTAAACCTGAAAAATTTTATTTTATTTCGTGCCAATGTAGCTCAGCCTGGTAGAGCAACTGATTTGTAATCAGTAGGTCATGGGTTCAGATCCCGTCATTGGCTTTCAATTTTAAAAAAAATAAGATTTAGATAAAATACAATAAGAACAAGTAGGTGATTTCAAAATAAGATCCATGACTTCAGAAAATTTTGAGAAAATTCCTAATCAAGATGAAAAAATAATAAAAAAATCAACATTCAACATCCTTATCATAAGTCTCATTATTACAATCGGGATTGCAGCATTTTTAGCTGGTACATATACAACAAATCTAAATTCAGATCAAATTTCACAAGAAGAATTTAAAAATGAAATTGCAAAATTGGAGTTAAAAATTCTTGAAAAACAATTGCCAACAAAACAACCTAATGTACCATTAAAAATTTCCACAGATAATGATCCAGTCATAGGAAAACTAGATGCACCAATTACAATCATAGAATTTTCAGATTTTCAATGTCCATTTTGTGCAAGATTCCATATAGATACACTTCCATCAATTATGAATGAATATATCAAAAATGGACAAGTAAAATTAGTTTTTAGAGACTTTCCTATTCAGAGCATTCATCCAAATGCATTACCAGCATCAGTTGCAGCAGAATGTGCAAATGAACAAGGAAAATTTAAGGAAATGCATGATTTGTTATTTGAAAATCAAAGAGAATGGAATAATCAGAATACAAATGATGTAATTAGTACATTCAATCAATATGCATCAAAAATGAATTTGGAAGAAGAAGAATTTGATTCATGTTTAAGAAATGGAAAATATATTGAAGAAATTCAAAAAGATCTAGATGATGGTCGAGCATATGGAATTTCAGGAACGCCAGGATTTTTTGTAGGAAATGATCAAATAGGATTTATCGAATTAAAAGGGGCACAGCCTTTTGAGAATTTTAAAAAAGTAATAGATAGTCAGTTAAAGAATTAAAATAACAAGCGTTTATTAGACCTGATTCGAATTTTGGAATTATCGGAATAATGACGAACAGGCAGTGAGCTTTATCGTCATTGCTTAAGAGAAGAAAACAAAATGACAAAATTTAAAGATCTAGGATTAAAAGAAGAGGTACTTAGAGGTATTACTGATCAAGGATTTGAAGAAGCTTTTGAAATTCAAGAAGCAGTAATCCCAGTGCTACTATCAGGCAGAGATGTTGTAGGTCAGGCCCATACAGGTTCTGGAAAGACAGCAGCTTTTGCATTATCAATGTTAAACGACATTACACCAAAACAAGGAATTCAGGGATTAATCATGGCACCAACAAGAGAATTAGCCATGCAAATTAGTACAGAAATTAAGAAAATGGGAAAACATACAGGAATTAGAATTGCCACAGTATATGGAGGACAAGGAATGGGAGTCCAACTAGATGCCCTACATAGAGGGGTTGAAATTATTGTAGCAACCCCAGGTAGACTCATAGACCATCTCAAAAGAGGATCAATAGAATTAGGAGATGTAACACATATTGTGTTAGATGAAGCAGATACAATGCTCGACATGGGCTTTGTAGACGATATTCAATTTATTTTAGACTTATCACCAGAAGACAGAGTAATGTCATTGTTTTCAGCAACAATGCCAACAGCAATTTTGAGATTAGGTGAAGATTATCTACATAATCCAAAACAATTCTTATTGGATGCAGATGATCTTAGTGGCGAAGGGATAGACCAATCATTTTTAGTAATTAAAGACAGAGACAAATTCAAGTATTTGTTGGATTTCATAAAACCACTAAAAGGTCAAAGCATTGTGTTTTGTTCAACAAAATATAGAACTAGAGATGTTGCAAAGTACCTTCATCAAGAAAAATACAATGCAGTAGCAATAGAAGGAGATATGTCACAAAGTAGAAGAGAACAATCGATGGCAAAATTCAGAAACGGTAAAGCAGATATTCTCGTTGCAACAGATGTAGCATCAAGAGGTATAGACGTACCAAGAGTGGAATTAGTAGTAAATTACGATGTACCAAATCAAGAAATGGCATATTTTCACAGAATAGGAAGAACAGCAAGAGCAGGAACTGAAGGTAGAGCAATAACATTTGTGTCATATTCTTCAGTCGGAGATTGGAATATTATTAAACGTCAAATCAAAGTACCGCTAAGAGATCTTAATCAAGAAATGAATATTGAAATTTCAATCCCAGATCCATTAAAGAGACAATCCTCACCAAGAAGATACGGTGGCGGAGGTTCAAGATCTAATTACTCCAGAGGAGGAAGTAGAGGTGGTGGTTACGGTAGAGGTGGTGGTTACGGTAGAGGTGGTGGTTACGGTAGAAACTCCAGAGATGACCGAGGAAGTAAAAGAAGAGATAGCGGTGGCGATGGCAAAAATAGCTATGGCGGACGCAGTAGATGGTAATATTACAAAAATTTAAAGACAAGAACCTATTAGATAATTCAAGGTAAAAGAATGCACAAAGGATTCATTTTATTAAATTGTGATTTAGGCGCAGAAGAATACATTGTAGATGAATTAAAACAGATGGACATAATCAGGAATGCATACTTAACTTTTGGTGCATATGACGTAATTGCAGAAATTGAAACAGAAGATCAAGAAGGATTTGAAAAAGTAGTAGCAACAATCAGAAAACTATCAAGAGTAGTAAGCACTATGACATTAAATGTAATTGATACTGGCAAATAAACAAAAATTATTTTTTATCTAATTTCTTTTGTAGTTTAGAATTTTCGACTTCTAAGGTTTTTACTTTCTTTACTACTTTTTTCAATTCGATATTCATTTTTTTCAGATCTGTTTCTAGTTTTAATAAATTGGTTAATGAACGAGGTACTTTTTTGGCAGAAACATTGTTTGTAGTAGTTTTTTCTTTCAATTCTTTTTTCCCAACAAGGTTCTTTTTAGATCTTTCTACTAAAAATTCAATAACTAAGTTTCTTTATCATCATTTTCATATCCTAATTCTTTAAGAACTTTAGAGTAAGCTTCAGGATCAATTTCTTTTAACTGAACTATTACATCAAAAAAACGTTTTTCAACATCTTCAGTCATAATATACCAACAGATTTTCCACCTAAAATTATTGCCATTATTATAAAAAAATAAGGATATTCAAAGAAGATTAGCACTAGTAAATAAAGAAAGTTCTACATAAATATCAAAAATATTTCCTAAAATCAGATTAAAAAATGACGGATACAGTATGGGGAAATGGACACAACATTATTTCAACAGAAAGTTTTCAACTCAACATAACTCATAGAAAAGATGGAAATTCAGAGAAATATCCAGATACAGTTAAAATTATTATTTCAGGAGTGGATTTACCAGGATTATCAGACAATAAATCAGATTGGACAGTAGAAAATCTTCAAAATGTTATTGTCGATGCATTTCTAAAATGTGAAATTAATTCAAAAACAGATAAAGGCGATTTAATTGCAAAAGTATCGCATTCAGGGGCTGCAGGATATTAATTGTGGAATTCAATAACAATTACAAATAATCAAATAAAAAATGAGGATATCAAAAAAATAATTGATGGAAAAAATTCTGCAATAATTATAAAAAAATTTTTAAAAAAAGAAGACTGTAAAAAAATAATTAGAAAAATATCTAGTATGAATATAGAAAGGGATTCAAAGAAATTTAATCATATTGGTCCATTTTTGATGAATTACACAACAAAAAAAGAAAAATATTTTCAAAATGCAGAAAAAGCAAATCAAGTGTTTAAAAAAATATTTTCAAATGTAGAAAATCCTGTGAATAAAATTAAAACAACAATATCAAAAATTTTTCCCGATTATAAAATTTCAGGAATTAGAGAAAATCAAAGAAATTATGCATTATGTACTATTAGAAGACATGAAAATGGAAAATCAATCCCATTACACAAAGATAATGTAAGTTATGAGGGCGTGGAATATGAAGTATCAAAGATCAATACTCAGCTATCATGTATTTTACATTTACAAGAAACTGAAAAAGGTGGAAATTTATCAATTTACAATAAAAGATGGAAGAAAAAATTAGAAAAATATAGAGAAATAGAATTCGGATACAATTCAAACATTAAAAAAAAATCATTGTCAGATACAATTGAAACAAAATTAGGGGATTTAGTAATTATTAATCCAAATTATCTTCACGAAGTAAAAGAAATTCAAGGTATTTCTGACAGGGTTACATTAGGAATGTTTTTTGGAATTGAAAATAAAACTAAAAAGATCTTTTTCTGGGCATGATATTCATCAAAGTATTCCAAATAAAGAAAAAATTGGATTAATTAATGGAATAGAGTAGATTAAGGGATTAATTGTTATATGAGTTAATCAAGATTTATTCAAATTGCAGAAAATTGATTATGAAGGAACAGTATGGGTATTAAATTACAATAATCCAGAACCGCTATTAGATCATGCCATTCACATGTTAGAAAGACACGGAGTAAAACGTGAAGATATGGAGATTACAGAAACACCAAAAGCCAAAGTAGGCGCAATTGTTGTTGAGATATGGCCCTATGAATTGGTCGTAGCTAGAGTAAGAACAACTAGAAATGATTCATTCATTAGCGGTACTGAATTTAACATCGAATTAAAATTAGACGAAAATGGAAATTACATAGATTACCTTTGAAGAAAAAGAAAATTCAAAATATCATTATTCTCAGTATTGCAATTACAATAATTGGTGTAATAATTGCATATAATTATTCAATAGACACTACAAAACAAAAGGGATTACAATTTGGAAATGAATTAAGTCAAATTGAAAATAATATTTCTGAAATACAAGGAAAGTTTTATTCTGAAAAAACAAAATGGGTCGAAGGATCAATTTCTAAAGAAGAATTATTAAAATTTTATGAAACTCATATTGACAAGTTTAGAGAAATAATTTCAGAGTATGACAAATTAACACCACCAGAATTATTTCAAAGTTCAGTAGCATTACTAAAAATTTCAGCTGAAACTCAACTAGAAAGTGATTTACAATTTATTGAATGGATAAAAACAGGAGATGGTAAAGCAAAAATCAGATCAGACACGTTAATTCAAGAAGCATATGAATATCAAAATTTAGGATTAGTTGAATTTCAAACAGCAAAAGTAGGCATAAAACATTATGTTGGAGGAGAAAAATTTGAAGAGCCACAAGGGGTTTCTCCACAAAAGGTAGTTCAAGTAACAGAAAAGATGAAAAAACAATGTAATGAACAATTTAGAAACGAGTTAGGAGAATTTGATTCCAATGAAAAAGAAATTGAGTGGTTTAATTGCAACAATAAAGCAAAAGAATGGAAGGTAGAACATATGCCATAAAAAAAATTAAAGTAATTCTAATTTTTCCAACATGGTTAAAGTTGGATAAATTTCTTGCAATAAATTAGATTTTTCAAGAGGTGTGGGTTTTGAAAACATTATAGGAAAAGTTACAGTCAACATATCTTGATCAGTATGAGAAATACCAACAAAATGAGAAGTATTATTTATTTCAGAAAGAAAAGATTCCCATTTTTTTAAATGAATAGATACACGGGACATATTTTGTTGCACTTTAGAAATAGTTGTATTCAAATCAGTATCAAATAGTTGAAATTTTACTAAAGGAATCATTATCATTCCACCCAATATATAATCATGATTTTTAATTTTTGATGAAATTACATCTTCAGGATTTTTTATTTTAGAAAGATCACCATAATCAGGATCAAAATAACCAGAAATCAATTTTTTAGAATCAAATATACGAAAATATCCATCTTCAAATTCTAATTTCCAAGATAACAAGAAATTATTCACCAACAACTAATTACTAAACTTTTATTCAACAATACACAGATTATATGATTACATAGTCACAAACAAGAAAGTATTTTCAATTATCAGTTTCAAGTAAATTCAGTGCTTTTTGTAAGGATACTTCAAGTTCATTAATTCGTTTTCTAAGTTCTATATTTTCATCCCTTAGAGAATCTCTTTCTTTAGTAAGTATTTCATTAAGATCCATAATTAAGCAGGAAACAATACACTATTTTTATATTACAATTTAATCTAGGTGTAAAAACCAAATTCAATACTATAAAGTATGAGAGTTTACTAATTTCTCATCTAATAATTTTACTTCAAAAATATCTTTTAAAAAATATTTTTGTTTTGAGTGACTAGCACAAAGTAATACAGAAGACCTAGAATCTCCAACATTATATACAGTAAGATTAATTGGTTTATTATTACAGCATATGCGACTAACATCAATACCAGTAACTTGCTTTGCCATTTCAAACCAAATTAATTTTTGAATTTTATTAAGATGACGTATTGATTGTAAAGCTAAAGTTTGTTTTTTAATTTGTCTTAATATTTTCCTTATTTCTGGTGAAAGATGTTCAACCAATATTCAAAATAAAATTGTCATTTACATAAGTTTATCATATTTAATAAAAGATAATTAAATAAACTAGGAATTAAAGTAAAGATATGTCAATATCAAAAGAAAATAAAGAATTCATAGACAGTCTTATTGAATATTATATTAGCGAATCAGAATCATACAAACAAATTGCAGAGAATTTTAAACCAGAAGTAGAATCAATTCCAGATACTGCATTTGGCATAATCACTGGATGTGTGTATTCAGGATTTCTACAAGCATATCAAAATCAACAACAAACACCAAGTCTAGAAGATATAGATGAATTTAATCAAATAATTAAAAAAAAGGCATTATTAATTAAAAAATCAATTACAGAATCAAGTGAAATTAAAACAAAGTCCAAGTAGAAATTAAAACTAGGCACAAATATAGTCTAAATATAAAGAAATACCATCAAGAAATCAAAATGTAGGTTATTTAAAAAAAACAGTACAGTTTAATTTGAATTATAAAAAATAAGTGTATGAAAATCGAGGGTGGTAAGATTATTTTTGGTTTAGGAGTATCATCAGCTGTAGCAACTGCAGCAATTGTACTATATTTCTCAATTCGTTAAAGATAAATCATAAAGATAATGCAGTAAAATATTGTCTGCAACAAATGAATTTAAAATAACACAGATAGTAGATAATGGTCAAATAATTCAACTAACATTGATTGAAAATGTTTCTACAGAACCAATTTCACAAAAACAAATGATCATAGAAAATGTTTCTAAAAAATTAGATTCCGAAACAAAAGAACAAGTTATGCCATTGTTAGAAGCAATTTTACAAGCACAACCAACTGTAAATATTAAATCATATCAACAAACACAAATTACAATAGCAATGCCAAAATCAAGATACGATGGGATGGGTAGGCCACAGGTGGGCAGTACAATAGAAGTTAACTTAAAAAAAATCTAAAGTTTTGAATTTACTTCATTTAAAGTATGTAATGCCAATGAACAAGTAAAGTCTTTACAAATAAAAATAGATGTCTTATCTTCAAAAGATTTACCAGTAAAGAAAGGATATTCAGAGAGAGACTTTAATTGATCAGAATTTTGAACAGTTACCATAAAAGAATTGGGTAAATAATTTGCAAATAATGATTTGCAAAGTTCAGAGTTTTCCAAATTGATAACGGTAATTTCAATAGGCTTTTCCAAATACAAAGAAAGAGTATTCAACAAATATCCAAATCCAAATGGGTTTTCAGCAGCAATTTGTGCCTGAGATTCCATTATTTTCATTGCAATATCAAGAAAATGTTGTTCTTGAGACAAATGATACAATCGTAACATTACAAAAGAAGAAACAGAATTTCCAGAAGGCAATGATAAATCATAATTACTCTTTGGACGAATAATTAATTTCTCATGATTGTCAGAAGTCATAAAGAAACTATTATTTTCTGAATCCCAGAAATGATCAATTAAATGATGACCCAATGTTAATGCAAGTTTAAGATATTTGGAATTAGGTTCAATTTCAAATACATCCAATAATGCATTTACAAAATAAGAATAATCTTCAAGATACCCATTAATTTTTGCAGTGCCATTTTTGTAAGTTCTTAATAGATTGTTATCAACAAATAAATTTTTTTCTATAAAAGAAATACAATTTTTAGCAGCATCCAAATATCTCACATCATTTGTAACACGAAAACCTTTTGCAAAAGCAGTTATCATTAACGAATTCCATGAAACTAGAACTTTGTCATCCAATCCAGGAGAGATTCTATGAGATCTTACTTCTAATAATTTTTTTGAACATGAATTTACAATCTCATATACTTGTTGTTCTGAAATTCCAAAATTAAATGCAACAGTAGAAGGGTTAAGATTATTACAAAGAATATTATTTCCTTCCCAATTTCCACCTTCAGTTACATCAAAATAAAGACAAAAAATGTCAGCATCACTTCCAAGAATTTCTTTAATTTCTTTTTTGGTCCAAACATAAAATTTACCCTCTACACCTTCAGAATCTGCATCATATGCAGAATAGAAACCACCTTCAGAAGAAGTCATTTCACGTAAAACAAAATCAAGTGTTTTTTGCAAAATATCAAGGTAAAAAGGATCTTTAGTAATTTGATAAGCTTCACAATAATTTACAGGCATGAGGGCATTATCATAAAGCATTTTTTCAAAATGAGGAACCAACCATTTTGTGTCAGTAGAATATCTATGAAATCCACCCCCAATTTGATCAAAAATACCACCCTTTGCCATTTTGTTTAGAGTTTTTAATGCAAATTCATTGAATTTTGGTAAATTAGCCATCCTAGAATATCTAAATAGAAATGAAATGTTTGCAGCATTTGGAAATTTAGGAGCAGAACCAAATCCACCATATGTAGGATCACCTAATTGAAATAAGTTCATAGCAGCTTCATCAAGCAAAGTTCTTTCTAATTTTGTAGATACAGTAATTTTTTCTGTTTTATGTAATGCATCAATAAAACTTTCTGCAGATTTTTCAACGTCTTTTGGTTTTTCTTTCCATGCTTGCGCCAACTGTCTACAGATACTTCCAAAACCAGGTCGACCATAGGAATCCAACACAGGAAAATAAGTTCCAACATAGAATGGTTTTTGATCAGGAGTAAGAAAAACACTCAAAGGCCAACCACCCTGTCCTGTTGTAATTTGACAAGCCTTTTGATAAATATCATCTATGTCAGGACGCTCTTCTCTATCAACTTTTATGTTTACAAAATGTTCATTCATAAATTCAGCAACATCATTATTTTCAAAAGATTCATGTGCCATTACATGACACCAATGACATGCACTATAACCAACACTCAGAAAAATGGGCTTATTTTCATCTTTAGCTTTTTGTAATGCTTCGTCATTCCACCCATACCAGTTAACAGGATTTTCTGCATGTTGAAGTAAATAAGGACTGGTTTCATCAATAAGACTATTTTCAACCATAACTAATCATAAATTTTAGAATATTTGTACCTAGATACAAAAATAATTACCAAATACCCTTGCCTTCAGTTAATTCATAAATTCTAACATTAATTCTTTTAAGGAATTTTGATTTTGATTTGTCAGCTTTTTTATCATGACTATAATCTTTTTTTTCAAGTAATAATTGCAATCTTGCTAATTGCTCTAAAGATAATTTATCAAATTCATGTTTAGATGAAGAAATTAAAGTTAACAATTTAATTCGTTCACGATCTTCAGAGGTAACATCAGCCATATCATAATACATATCATTTTAAAAATAAATCTTATCTTACTACAACATTTAGAGATAAAATAAAAACAGTATGTTAAAATTCAATGAAAAAATTTTCAAATTATGGAAAAAATGCGTGCAATGGTACTTTCAGAATGTGCTAAAATTGAAACAAATCCTTTGAAATCAACTAAAATAGATAAACATCAGATTGAAAGATCAAATGAAATTTTACTAAAAATAGAAGCTTGTGGCGTGTGTCATTCTCAACTTCATGGAATTGAAGGAGATTGGAAGCATATAGGAATTCCAGATACATTACCAATTGTTCCAGGACACGAAGTTGTTGGAAAAATAATTGAGATAGGAAAAGATGTAACTAAATTTAAAATTGGAGATAGGGCAGGAATAACTCCACTATTAGAAGCATGTAAAAATTGCCAATATTGCAATGAAGGAAAAGAGTATCTTTGTGAATCATCAAAAATCACAGGTGAGACATTGAAAGGAGGATATTCAGAATACATCACAGTAACAGAAGATTTTGCTACAAAAGTTCCAAATAATATGAAATCAGAGTATGCAGCACCATTATTTTGTGCAGGGATAACGGCTTACAAAGCAGTAAAAGCTACAGAACCAAAAATAGATAAAAAAATTGGGATATTTGGTATTGGAGGAGTAGGACACATGGCAGTACAATTTGCCAAAATAGAAAAATGTAAAGTGATTGCATTTTCAAGAACTCAAAAGCACTTGGATGTTGCAAAAAAGTTAGGTGCAATTGATACAATGATATTTTCTAAAGAACAAGAAAAATTTCTAAATAAATTAAAAGAAAAACAAGGATTGCTAGATGCAGCAATTGTATTTGCTCCAGCAGACATTGTAACAGATACTGCAATAAAATCAGTAAAGAAAGGAGGAATAATTGTAATTGCAACAGTAGGAGAAAATCCAGAATTTAGTGCATTTGAGGAAAAAACAATTCGAGGCACACTAATAGGATCAACAAAAGATATGGAACAAGTTATAAAAATATGTGATGAAAATGACATCGAAGTAATTTACGAAACATTTCCATTAGAAAAAGCAAATGAAGCATTACAAAAATTAAAAGATTCAAAAATAGATGCACGTGCAGTTTTGGTTCCACAGATTTAGAGAGAAATAAAGAGAATTAGAATGAATTGTAAAAGATGCCATCATACAGATGAAGTTCACATTCCAGATGAAAAAAGTAAATTAATGATAAAATTAGGTGAATGTAAAATTCCAACCTGTACATGTAAACAGTTTTTCAGTCCAATTGAAGAAATAGATGAGGACTTGTTGTAAAAATTAGAAACATCATAAAAATAAATAATTTATAAAATTTTTATTGTCAAAAGATTAAATCGATAAAATTGCGACAAATGCAGATACAAATACAATTGCAATTGTATTAAGTAATTTAATTACAGTATTAAGAGCAGGTCCTGCTGTATCTTTGTAAGGATCTCCAATGATATCACCTACTACGGCAACTTTATGAATTTCAGTTCCCTTCTCACCTTTCATTTCAACTAACTTCTTTGCATTATCCCATGCACCACCAGTATTTGCCAAATGATATGCCAATAATATTCCAGTTACAACTGCACCCATCAATAATCCAGCTACAGCAGTAGGTCCCAATAAAATTCCTAAAATAATAGGAGAGACAATTGCTACAAGTGCAGGTTTCCAAATTTCTTTAATTGAAGCTACAGTTGCAATATCCACACATTTTGCATAATCAGGTTTTGAAGTTCCTGCAAGTATTCCAGAATCAGCTTTGAATTGACGTCTAACCTCATCTACCATTTTACCCGCAGCCCTAGATACACCATTGATTAATTGACCAGTGATAATAAATGGAATTAATCCACCAATCAACAATCCAACAATGATTGCAGGATTTGTTAAACTATAATCTAAATCTAATACACCTGCAAATACATGTGCAGCTTCAAATTGAAATGCCTGGATCATAGCTAACGCAGCTAATGCAGCACTTGCAATTGCAAATCCCTTGGTAACAGCTTTAGTGGTATTTCCAACTGCATCAATTTCATCAGTTACTTTACGATTTTCTTCACCCATTCCAGTCATTTCAACAATACCACCAGCATTGTCGGCAATTGGTCCAAAAGCATCAATACTAAGAACAATTCCTGCAAGACTCAACATCGCCATTGCAGTCAAAGAAGTTCCAAAAATACCATAAAGTACTGGGTCTGCACCTTCAGGTGCTGCTGTAGATGAAATAGCATAAGATACGATGATTGCGACAACTAGTGCAATCATAAATGGTCCGGTAGATTGCATTCCTTTGATAATTCCCATTAAAGTTAATGATGCATATCCCCATTTTGCAGAATCTGCAATTTCCTTTACAGGACCTTTTTTGTAACTTGTATAGTTATCAGTAATTTTTTGAATGACAGGAACTAGTATAACACCAATAACAGTGGTTCCAAATAATGCATATGCAGTAGAAGATTGATCAATAAATTGTGTAATAAAAATATAATTTAATGCAATTGCGATAGCAGCTGAAACATAAAATGAACGATTAAGAGGTTTCATAACATCAGTTACACCTTTTGAACCAACAATGACAACACCAATGATGGATGCAATCATTCCAGAAGAACCAATTAAAATTGGATAAAGGAAAAAGTTTGGTGCGCCAATTAATGCTGCAATTAGTAGTGCTGCAAGTATTGTAACAATATAAGATTCATAAACATCAGATCCCATTCCTGCTGCATCACCAACATTGTCACCGACATTATCTGCAATTGTTGCAGGGTTACGAGGATCATCTTCAGGAATATTTGCTTCAACTTTTCCTACCAAGTCTGCACCCATATCTGCGGCCTTTGTGAAAATACCACCACCAATTCTAATGAATAATGCAATAAGACTAGCACCAATTCCAACTCCAGCAATGGTAATTGGATCAGGATAAATCAAGTATAACCCAGTAATTGCTAAAAGAGCCATTGCTGGAACTACTAACCCAACTGTAGCGCCACCTCTAAAGGCCATAGCAAATGTCTTACCAAGACCATCACCACTAAGATTTGCAGCTCTAACTGCTGCTTTTACTGTAATTTTTAATGAGATAACACCTGCAACTGCAGATAATGTTGCACCAACTGCAAATGCAATACCATTTGAGGGTTGTAGAAATGCACCAATAATTACTGAAAGGGCAATTGCAACAGGGACAATAATTTTCATTTCACGTTTTAAAAATGCCGATGCACCTTCTTTAACAGCGTTTGATATGTCCATCATCTCTTTAGTACCAGAAGGTTGTTTAGTAATCCAAGCAACCAATCCACCAGCTACCAAAAAAGATGCGATTCCAGCTAGAAAAGGAAGAATCTCAGAAAAGTCCACATTATCTTGAAAAGGTTCAATCTAATAAGTATAAATCAAAAAAAGAGGTCTAATTTCTTTTCTTGTATGCAGAGAAGGTTTTTCCACGTAATCCCTGTCGAACTAATTTGTTGAATCTTTTTCCATGTGCCAGATAAGGGAAGCGCATATGGATTAATTCATGAACAAGTGTATTTTCAAGAGTTTTTTCATCGGGAATTTTTCTGACATTAAGAAAAACCAAATTATGTTGTAGATATGAGACACCGTAATATTTGTAAGCTGATGTTCTTCTACCTTCAGTCATTTCTTTAGGAGCATCAAGAACTTCCTTAGTAGTTAACAAAATTATTGGTTCAGGAATAGAAAATCGTTGAGAATAGATTCCAACTTTTTCTAAAATTTGTAATTTAAGATCAGGATCTAATTTCATAGTTATTTGTGGAGCAATCCATGTTTATCTTGAAATGTCAATTGTTGTAAGCAAAGAGTCAACTTTTCGTTAACTCTTAAAAATAACCATTAACGAAAACTTACAAATTTCTGTATGATAATTGGTTGATTTTGATTCGACAATTATGAATAAAGAGGGTCAGAGGTTATGTGGGGTAATCACAAATCATACAGCCACCGTCTCATCACACCCCGATTATATCATTAAATCAAGTAGTGTTTGTGCTTTATTTCTAATTTCTGTAGTAATTTGAACTAAAACTAGTCCTTTATTGGGTTGACCATACAAAACAACTGAATTTTTTGGAGCATGTATACAGACAGGCAATACCAGTAAATCTTCCTCACCATTTACAATTAAACGAACAGGGGAATCCATTTCAAATGCTTTTTTAATTATTTCAATACTTTCTAAAGTAATTTCAGCAGCAGGATTGTCAATTTTTAGTTCACATTCATTTCCATGTTTTGGAAATTCTCGTTTTTGTCTTTTTTCAAAACCATCAATGATTTGTAATGAGGGGATTATTTCATATTCAATCATTTTTTCAGTAGTTTTATCTCCAACGGTAATAACATAGGGATTGTTTGAAAGTTGTTTTTGAATATTTTCTTTATTATCTTGACCAATAGGTAACAAGATCCCTAAAGGGATTTTCAATTGTTTTCTTAGAGAATCAGGTAACTTCACAATAATCAGATTAAGAAGAAGTATTCTCAGATGTAGGTGTATCGCTAGTGGATTCAGAGTCATTTGTCTCAGATTCCATTTCTTCCTGTAAGTTAGATGCAATAATACTACATTGGGCTGCAACATTTTTTGCACTAGCTCTAAATGCATCAGCACTTGGAGAATTAGTATCAGTACTCATGATAGGTTTTCCTAAATCAGAACCAGACATAATTCCATAATTTAATGGGATTTCACCTAAGAATGGAATTTTAAATTGTTCACTAATTTTCTTAGCTCCACCATCACCAAAGATGTAATGTTTATCATCACAATTTGGACAAATAAAATGACTCATATTTTCTATTACACCAATAATTGGAACATTTAATTTTTCAAACATTGAAACTGCTTTCACTGCAACATTACTTGCAACATCTTGAGGAGTTGTAATAACAAGAATACCAGTGATAGGAATTGTTTGTGCAAGAGTTAATGGAATATCTCCAGTACCTGGAGGAAGATCAACAATCAAGTAATCCAATTCAGACCAATTAGTATCAACTAAAAATTGTTTTAAAATTCCAGAAATAATAGGACCACGATAAATTGCAGCTTGATTAGATTGATCTGCAAAAAAACCAAATGAAACAACTTTCAATCCGTTGCAATCAGCAGGTTGAAGTTTATTATCCTCAACTTCCATAGAACCATCTTTCATTCCCAACATCAAAGGGATACTAGGCCCATAGATATCTGCATCAAGTAATCCAACTTTAGCTCCTGTTTGAGATAACGCTAGAGCTAAGTTTAATGAAACAGTAGACTTGCCTACACCACCTTTTCCACTGGCAACTCCAATAATATTTTTGACAGTTGCCATTTGAGTGTCAGCTTCAAGTGAACGACCTTCCATTACTTTGGCAGTTACATTCAAATCAAAATTTTTCAAGTCAGAAAGTTCAGCAATTACTTTTCTAACATCATCTTCAATCTCCACATTGAAAGGGCATGCAGGAGTTGTTAATTCTAGAGTAAATTTAAGATCACCATCATTAAGTTCTAAATCCTTAATCATACCCATTGAGACAATATCCTTTTTTAAATCAGGGTCAATTACAGTACTAAGTTTTTCAAGAACTTGATCTATACCAACCATTGCATCAAAAAATCAGGATACAATATTTAAAGATAAGTTAGATGTGAAAAAAAATTGTGATTTTTTTCAAAAATCATCAAAATCTTTAGATTTTGAAGTCAAATCACCCAAAGATTCATAAATTGAAATTCAAGAAAAAATAAACAGTTGTTTTCTATATCTACCCTAGTTGATGTCGTTAGGATTCCTCCAAGCTTGTTTGGAACTACGCTCAAAAAAGCTGCAGTAAACATTCTCAAAGAAAAGTATGAGAGCATGATTAATGCAGAATTAGGCTACATCATTATGATTTTAGATGCTAAAGTTGATGAAATGGGAAAAATGATTGCAGGTGATGGAGGAACATTCCACAAAGTACAATTTGAAGCACTTACATTTTATCCAAAATTACAAGAAATCGTTCAAGGTGAAATTGTAGACATTACAGACTTTGGAGCATTTGTCAGAATTGGTCCAACTGATGCATTACTACACTTGTCACAAGTTATGGATGATTATCTAAAGAGTGATGTAAAAATGGGATTAATTTTAGCTAACCAAAGTGGAAGAACATTAAAAGTTGGTTCAACACTACGTGCAAGAATTACTGCAGTATCATTAGGAAAAGCTGCTGCAATGGGTAAAATTGGCATTACTTGTAGACAACCATTCTTAGGAGCAGATGAATGGATTGAAGAAGAAATTAAAAAAGCTGATGGTTCAGGTGAGCCAACTAAAGAAGCAAAAGTAGAGGCTAGTTAAAATGGCTCGAGAAATGGCATGCAGAAAATGCAAGAGAGTGACAACAGAAAAAGTTTGTCCAGGTTGTAAATCATCAGACTTAACACCAGATTGGAATGGAGTTGTACTAGTAGTAGACCCAACAAATTCAGAAATTTCAAAAACATTGGCAATTACTCAAAAAGGCAAGTATGCAATCAAAGTAACATAAAAAATTTCTAAATCTTTAAAATCACATTAACATTTAATCATAATATTGTCATTTAATTCAAAAAAACAATTAAAACAATTTCTTGCCGAAGATACAGGTAAAAGAGACATCACAAGTGCGTTACTATCAAAAAAGAAGATATCAGTAAAAATAATTTCAAGGGAAAATGCCATTATTGCAGGCACAAAATATGCAAAAGAAATTTTTGCAATCAAAGGATGTAAAACAAAAATCATCACCAAAGATGGTTCAAAAATTAAACCAAATCAAAACATATTGGAAATTACAGGATATGCAGATAAAATTTTGACATGTGAAAGAACCGCATTAAACATCATAACAAGAATGAGTGGAATTGCAACACAGACAAATCAACTTGTTAAAAAAATTCCAAAGAAAACAAAATTGTATGCAACAAGAAAAACGGCCCCAGGGTTAAGATATTTCGATAAAGAAGCAGTAGAAATTGGTGGTGGAGAAAAACACAGATTACGATTAGATGAAATGGTAATGATTAAAGATAATCATATTGCAGTAGAACAATCTTTAATTGCACTAATTACAAAAACTAAAAAAAAATATAAGAAATTTGAAGTTGAAGTTGAAAACACACGAGATGCCGTGCTTGCAGCACAAGAAGGAGCAACAATAATTATGTTAGATAATTTTTCTCCATCTCAAATCATAAAAACAATCAAAGTTCTAAAAAATAAAAAATTACGAAAAAATGTTTTGTTAGAAGCATCAGGAGGGATTAATTCTAAAAACATATCAAAATATGGCAAAACAGGAGTAGACATCATATCAATTGGAAGCATAACAAATTCAGTTAAAGGAATTGATGTTAGTTTAGAAATTTAGGGATTTAGTTCTGAAAGCAAATTTGATAAAGGTTTATTTTTTGGATCAAGATTTTGGATTTTCTTACAACAATCGAGTGCAATTGTATTCTCCTGTAATTTTTGATGTGAATATGCCTTCATAAGCAAAACTTCAACATCAGAATCTCCAGTTTCAAGAGCTCTATCAAAAAATGAAATTGCCGTACGATATTTATTTTTCAAATAATATATCCCGCCAATAGTAAATAATGCATCATGGTTGTAAGGGACTTTTTCCAGATAATCCAAGCCTAATTTTAGTGCTTCAGGGTATTTTTTTCCCTTTACAAGTTTTTTAAATTTTTTAAATTGTTCAATATTTTTTTTGAATGCAATTTCTTCAGGAGTTTTAGTGAAGAATCCAACCAAAATAATCACAGATTAACTGATTTCAAGCATTCTATCAATTGCTAAACGAGCTTTATCAGCAATTTTTTTTGGAACAGTAATGACAGTTTGTTCATTCATTAAAGTTTCATATACTTTTTCAAGAGTTATCATTTTCATATACTGACATTCAGCTTTTTCAGATGCAGGAATGAATGTTTTGTCAGGATTCTGTTTTCTCATCCTATACAATATTCCAGTTTCAGTTGCAACTACAAAATTCTTAGATTTAGATTTACTAACATGATTTAACATTCCTTCAGTTGAAAGAATGGAAACTTTGTTATCATCATAACTACCATCAGCAACATCATACATCATAGGTGTTGTACAACTACATTCAGGATGAATAACAAATTCAGCATCTTTCATTGATTTTAATTTTTTAGTGACATCTTCAGGAGTGATTCCTGCATGTACATGACATTCGCCAGCCCAAATGTGAATATTTTTTCTTCCAGTCATTTTTGCAACATAAGAACCAAGAAACATGTCAGGTAAAAATAGGATTTCTTTATCTTCAGGAATTGCTTTTACAACATTTACAGCATTAGATGAAGTACAACAATAATCAAGTTCAGATTTAATTTCAGCAGTAGTGTTAACATATCCTACAGATATGGCATTAGGATGTTGTTTTTTCCAATTTCGTAATTCATCAACAGTTATCGAATCAGATAATGAACAACCAGCTTCTAAAGAAGGTAGAAGAACTCTTTTTTCAGGACTAATGATTGCGGCAGTCTCAGCCATAAAATGCACACCACAAAACAAAATTGTTTTTTGAGGAACCGTTGCAGCTAATCTAGACAAGCCAAGAGAATCTCCTGTGAAATCAGCTACATCCTGTACATCAGGTATTTCATAATTATGAGCCAAAATTACAACATCTTTTTCCTTTTTCAGTCTCATAATTTCATTTTTTAAAAATGATGTATCCTGAACTAACATTATCGAAAAAAATTGAAGTAGTGTGAATTTAAAGAATAGGAAGTAGTCTATATTGTTCTACATAGTCTCTAAAAGCGGCAAGTTTTGCCATCTATGTGCCAATTTGAATGTCATCTGAACAGTATTTTCTCAAAGTTTCAATTGCAGACAAAATAGCTAATCTACTAGTTTTAGGATTTTGAGGATCTGGAATATTTTCAATAGTAAAAGTCATTTTTCCAGACTTTCCAATAGCCTCAATATGATGAGTATTTTTATCAGTATCAGGATCGGCAATTATTTTGACAGATGTTTTGTCACTACCAATCCCAGATAAAGATACAAGAGCAGCCACATTGATGTTTGCAGGAAACAATGAAACAGCATCACGAGCAGTACCTTCAAAAATTATTGTTGATGAATTAATAGAATCTAAATTAATTTCTGATGTTTCAAAAAATTTTGCTCCCTTTAATGAACGAGGATGTTTTGTGGTTATAATAGATACAGATTCTAATTCATCTTTGATTGATTTTAGACCATCTAATCCTGCAATTGCACCAGATGGAAGGTAAATTGTTTTTTTGAAATGATCACAAGCATCATACAAAATATCATAAATAGATTCATCCAATAATGCACCAACACTCATGACCATAAAATCTCGTTTATTTTGTAAGATACTCAGTCCATCATCCCTTACAGCATTTTGTGAAGCTGCTTCAACTACAATGTTAACAGGATGAGACGATAGTAAATGAGAATTTTCAACAATGTCAGGTTTATTATTTAATTTTGAAACAAGTGCAGAGGATGCTTCTTTGGAATCATCATAAACATGTGTCAAAATTCCAGGAATTTTACCAGAATCAATTGCAAGTGCAATCTGAGTACCCATAACCCCACATCCCAATAAACCAATTTTTTTCATATATTCACAGTAGTAAAGTTCTCTTAATTAATGATAGTTTAAAATAAAAATTAAAACAAACGATAGAAGTGATAAATAAAAAAATAGTTCTAGGAATATCATTTTTTTTAATAGTATCGTTTATTCTTCCGGTTAATGCAACTATTGAGTCACCATTAAAACAAATGGAAAAAGGAGTTTTAGCACAAGATATTACATGTAGGGGAGAATTAGAGTTAGTTATTCGTACAAATGGAATGCCAGCATGCGTAAAACCAGAAACAATAGATAAAATGTTTGAAAGAGGGATTTTAACTACTACAAAAGTAACAAAATCGAATGCAGAAATTGTAACAGTACCTGCATCTAGTATGTCGATAGTAAATTTCTATGTAACAGATAATGATTTGAATAAATCACATAGAGGTATAGAAGTAGTATCTACTGAAGGACTTTTTGAGTTCACAGTTAATGGAATTCCCATTCAAGGACCTGAAAAAATGATTGAAACAGGGTATGATACAGGTCAATTTTATTTAAAATTAGAATTACCTGAAACAATCAATGGGAAACAATTAAGTCAAGATGATATTATTTTGATAAAATACTTGGATGAGTCTAATTCAATTGGAGAACAAAGAGTGTTATCAAAATCAATTCCATTAACAAAAACATTTGCAAAAGTAGAGACATCAGGTGGAGGTTCAAGAATTGGACATGAGTTTTTTGTAAGAATGTTTGAACCAGATGCAAATAGAGATTCCAAAGATGAAGATAGAATTCCACTCAATCAATTAGAATTTAGAAGTGAAGGAGGAGTAAGGACCACACTTGCAAACCCAGAATTTGATGCCAATTCTAGTTTTTTAATTGAAACAGGGCCCAATACAGACATCTTTGAAGTACAAATCAAAATCCCACGTTATATTGATGGTAAAATTATCCATATTGGAGAGTGGTATGAGATAAAATACATTGATAAATCTACACCATCAAATACGGATGAGAAAATTATTTTCAAGGGTAAGATTGGATAAGTTGTTTTAGTGGATCAGTTTTGTCAAATGTCAACACAACCTAAAGATTTTATTCAAACATACCAAGTATTGTTGTGCTCAATACAGTTTACAAAGATGCCATTATCAATAGAGAAAAAATGCTATCAATTCTAAAAGGCCCTAAATTTGAACAAATTTTACATAAAGCACAAGCAAATTGGAATGATTTTACGCCTACTAAAGAAGAGGTAACTACAGCAGGTATCGACAGTAGTTTCAACAACACTAAATTTCAAGGAATTGAATTATGGGCAACTACAGCAGTTTCAATAAAATCGGATGGAGATATTCTTGTTGATCTACATGATTCAGGATTAGGCTCAGATACAGATCTTTCAAGAATTGCAAGTAAAATGGAAATTGATGCATGTGAAAAAACAGTTGATCAAGTTGATTTAGTTTTAATGGATGGTTCGCTTCATTCACAATTTATGACAAGACAATCAGCACTAGATGCACAAGTTGTTAGAACAATGAATAAGAAAAAAAATGTTATTTTTATTGCAAAGACATCAAATACAAAAAAACAATTTGAAAATTTAGGATCACTTGCAGGGGATATTTTTTACTATAATCATGTAACAAATGGTCCAGGGTTTAGTGAAATATTTGTAGAAAGAAATTATGGATTAGATAAAATAATCTCATCAACATTTGTAAGATTAAGTGATTCAACTCCAATCATTAAATTAGAATTTTTAGGAGGAAAACACGATAATGATGAAGTAAAATCAATAATGAATAAATTGTTTAAAACTAGCGTAGGCGGATATCCATATGCATTAAAGCTTGCACACAACAACTGTAAAATATCAGATAAGGAACTTGGAAAAATGGTTAGTTTGTTAGGATTAAGTAATGAAATTGGTTCAAGAGAGGTATTAGGATGAGTTTAGGATTCGTGGTAGGAGAATCAAAACCTACATCAGTTACAGCAATTACATCACGATCATTATCAGTTGGTGAATATATCAAAATTAGTATTGATGAAGGGGAAATTTTAGGATTAGTTGAGAGATCATCAGTATCAAGTGCAGCATTTACAGATGTCAGAAATTTTCATGAAGCAGAAGAAAGTACAGAAATTGCAGACATCAATAAAAGAGATAAAACATTCACAGCACATATAGGAATTTTAGGATTTTTAGAGAATTTACGTAGAGGTCAGTCAATAATTCCTGCAATTCCACCAATTCCAGGCACAGAAATCACACAACCGACAAATCAAGATTTAGAAGAAATTTTCAGTCCAAAAAAAGATGGATGGTTAAAAATTGGTAATTTGTTAAGAAATAAAAAAATCGAAGCTAAAATCAATCTAGACAGAATCGTTTCAAGACATCTAGGAATTTTAGCTATGACAGGAATGGGTAAAAGTAATCTAGTTTCATTAATCACAAAAAAAATATCAGAAGTAAAAGGAACAGTAATAATTTTTGATTACCACAATGATTACACAACACTAAACATTCCAAATGTGAATGTAATTGATGCAAAAATTAATCCAAGATTACTTGAAGCAGATCAATTTTCAGAAGTATTAGAAATCAGAGAGAACGCAGATGTGCAACAACGAGTTTTAAGAATGTCATTTACTCAAGAAGTGAAAGAAGCAGGAGAATTTTGGAATAAATTAGAATACGAAGTAGATTTACTTGTAAATTCAGAAGATAAAAAATTAAAAGAAATTAGAACATCAGCATACAGAGTACAAGACATCATTGAAGATGCACAAAGAAGATTTGATGATATTTTGGATCCAGAAATCGGGAATCCGATGGACTACATTAAAGAAGGATGTACAAACATCATTAACATTTCAGAATTATCAGAAAAACAAGCAAATGTGGCAATGGGATTTTATTTGCAGCAATTACTAAAAGATAGAAAAAATGCAACTATAGCAAAACATGGAAAATCAAAGAAACAAAAAGATTACAAATTCTTTGAACCAGTTTTCATAATTCTTGAAGAAGCACATGTATTCATACCAAAAGATCACGATACTGCAGCAAAGTATTGGGCTGCAAAAATTGCTAGAGAAGGAAGGAAATTTGGAGTAGGTTTAGCAATAGTTTCTCAGAGACCACGCAGTGTGGACTTGAATATACTCAGCCAGATGGGCTCATTTGCAATTATGAAAATCATTCAAGAAGATGATCAAAGACAAATAGCCTCAGCAACAGAATCAACCAGTCGTGAATTGATATCACAATTGACGTCATTAAACGTAGGAGATGCAGTTCTTGTGGGTCAATGGACGAATTTACCATCAATGGTTCATGTTGAAGAAGTCAAAGAAAAGAAAATGGGAGCAGATCAAAGTGCAACTAAAGCTTGGATAAAGGCAGATAAAATGAAAAATGTCGGAGTAGAATCTACACAAGGATTAGTTCAAAAAGATTTGTTATTAGACTAATGTTATTTTCACATATTTCAGATACACATTTGGGATTAGTTCAGTATGGTTCCAATGAAAGAGAGCAAGATGTGTATGATGTTTTTAATCAAGCAATTGACAAATCAATTGAAGATAATGTGGATTTTGTAATTTTTGCAGGGGATATTTTTCACGTACCCAATCCAAATGGAACGGCAATAGTGCAAATGGGAAATGCATTAAAAAGATTAAAAGAAAACAACATAGACTCATTTTTTATTTTAGGTGAACATGATATCAGTAGAATTAGAACAACACCTATTCCATACATCTATCACAATTTAGGATTTTCAAAATACATAGGTAATGGTAACCCAATAGAATACAAAGGAATAATGTTAGCAGGATTAGACAAAATTAGAAAAACAGAAATGTCTCAATATGAAGAAGTATTTTCAAATCTAGATAAAAGTGTAGAAAAATTTCCAGGACATAAAATATTGGTACTACATCAAGGAATTACAGAATTCAACAAATTTGCAGGAGAATTACAATCAACAGATTTACCAAAAAATTTCACATATTATGCAATGGGACATTTACATGATAAAGATATCAAACAATTCAATCATCTAAAAGGTCCAATTGCATATCCAGGTTCAATTGAATTAACAACTAGTGAAGGAATTAAGGATATCAAAAAAGGGTTTTTTGAAGTAGATATTTCTGGAAATGAAGCAGTACCAAAATGGATTGAATTAGACATAAGACCTCAATTTTCATTTGATACAGAATACAAAGAATTACCAAAAACAATTGATCAGATCATAGAAAAAATCAGTAATCTTACAAAAAAACCAATTATTGAAGTAAAAATACAAGGCGAAGAGATAGAAACAGACCAAATTCAGGCGCAAATTGCCAGATTAAATGCATTATCACTAAGATGTTTTTGGAAAATTACTACAAAGCAGGTATCAGATTCATCAGTATTTCTAGATAGACCAAGTGCAATTGAAGATGAAATGTTTAGACTTTCAGCAAAAATATTAGATTCAGAAAAAGATGCAGATTTTGCAATTAAAGAACTCCTACCAACACTGACAACAGATGGAATGAATGAAACGTTAGAGATAATTTTGCACGATTATGAAAAATTCAAAAAAGAGGAAAAACAATGATCACTTCAATTGAATTAGGAGATTTTCTAGCACATTCAGAAACAAAATTAGAGTTTGAAAAAGGAGTAACAATTTTTGTAGGAGAAAACGGTGCAGGGAAATCAAGCATCATAGATGGAATTACGTTTTCATTATTTGGACAACATACAAGAAAATCAAACAAAGGATTGATTAAAAGAGGTTCAAACCAGGGTTATTCAAAAATAGAATTTTCAATAAATGGTAAACAGTATGAAACAGTAAGAAAAATTGATAGTAAGGGAGGCTTAGTTGCAACGTTTTCTGAAATAACTAAGGAGGGCAGAGTAGAAATCGCAGCAGGAGAGAGAAAACAATTTGGAGAATCAATGACAGAACAAGTAGAAAAAACAATAGGTATGGGTTTTGAGAAATTAAAAATAGCATCAATTGTTCAACAAGGTGAATTAAATTCAATAATTAATGCAAAACCAAAAGAATTCAAAGAATTACTCAACGCCATAATTGGAATAGACAAGTTAGATGTGGCATCTGAATCCATGAAAAAAGTAACAAAGGAATTTCGTGAAAAAATTAAAACAGATTTAGGATATGATGATACACATATTGAGATTTTAGAACGAGATCTTGAAAGATCACATCTGGAGATAAAAGAAGCAGAACCTGAAAAAAACCAACTAGAATTAAAGCAAAAACAGATTCACGAAGAATTAAAAAAATTACAAAAAGAATTAGAAATTGAAACACCAAAAGTTGACAAAATCAAGCAATTAGAATTACGAAAAGATGAGCTATTAAGATATGTTAAAGAAACAATGAAAGAGATTCAGCAAAAAATTAGTGAAAATGAGCGTAAAATACGTGATTGTGAAGGGTGTTTTGAGGAAATTAAACTAAAAGTTGATTTTGAGTCAAAAATCCAGAAAGTTGAAGAAGCAGAAGAGGACACATTAAGAAAAATTCAAGAAATGACAAGTCAAATTGCATCTTTAAAAGAAAAACAAATTCTTGCAGCAAAATTACAATTAAAAGATAACAAATGTCCAGTGTGTGATTCAATTGTAGAAAAATTAAATCCATTTTTTCAAGAAGAACATATCAAAGAAGAGATAATCAAATTACAAGAAAATATCAAACTAAAAGAAAAAGAACGAGATATGTATACTCAAAAGAAGAAAGAATTTTTGGAAAAAGTGCAAAAAACAAGAGATGCAGAAGCAACTCTTAGAGCACATTCAATAAACACAAAAAAAGAATTAATGGAAATTCAAAAAGAGACTCAGATTCAAAAAGTAAAATTACCAATGATGAACAATAATAATTTAACAGAAATATCACAAATTGATGATCATTCAAAAGTAATTTTTGAAAATATTTTAAAATTAGAAGTGGATACAAAAGGATTCAGTGAGAAAGAATTTTTAAATCTTAAAAATGCAATATCAGAAAAACAAACCAGTTTATCTCAAATGGATCAACAGATAGGAGGAATTTTAGAGAAGATAGATAAAGCCAAAAGACAAATAGAAACAATTGAAAAAGTGATTTTAGAACTTAAAATAGTAAAAAAATATGTTTCAAAATTAGATAAAGTTCAAACAAATATTTTTAGCAGAGATGGTTCTGTTGCAACAAGTTTAAGATCATGGGCATTAAATTCAATTTCAGTTAAAGCTTCAGAATACCTATCATTTCTAAATACAAAAATTCAAAGAATTGCATTATCAGAAAAAGCCAGAGATGTATCAATTGCATGTTATTCAAAAACAGAGGTTTTAGAATTGGAATCACTTAGTGGAGGGGAAAAAGTAAGCGTGGCATTAGCATTGCGATTGGGAATGGCAAGTTTACTAGGCTCATCAAACCTAAATCTAATGATACTTGATGAACCAACCACACATCTTGATGCTGAGAGGAAGAAATCATTGGTTAGAGTATTATCCCAATTAACAGAAATTTCAAACTCACAAACACCAATGCAATTTTTAATCATCACTCACGATTCAGAAATTTTTGAAGATTCAAACGTTGAACAAATTTACAAATTTGAATCAAAAGAAGAAGGAAGTAAAGTTATTGCACTTTAAGAGATAATTCAACTTGATTTAACATGAATTTTAGAAATATAGATAATGATTCCCCCTCATGTTTTGAATTCCATTCCTTTACTAGTTGATCATAAAACTTCCATTCAGATTCATCTTTTTGTAAATGAGGTACCATCATTTCTTTAAAGCCAATAAGATCCCAATCAGTAGGGCACATGATATCACTCATTTGAGATAATTTACCATTTTTCATTTCAAATGGATATGATTTGCATACACCTGGTTTGAAATCATTAACGTTACATCTAAAAACTTCATCATTTTCCTCAAGAAATTCACACGCATTATTATTTTGTTTCAAAGCAAGATCCACTAAACCCTCTTCAACTTTTATTCCCAATGAATAGTCTTTTGCACCAATTAATTCTAAAAAAGTTTCAGGTTTACAATTCAAACCATTTGAAAGTCGATAAACATCATGAGCATTTACAAAAATAGTATATTCTTTACAGCAGTCAGTGTGACAATCAACACAAGGAAACTTTGGAGTTTTTTGATTAACAGACGACATGAACTACAAAATAAATTTCAGATATAATATACAAAAATTATTCTACAATAATTGTTCCTTGCATCCAAGTGTGAAGTAAACAATAGTATGGTACTTCACCAGTACTTTCTGGGGTCCATTCAAAAGTATCATCTGCACTCATTATACCAGTATCAAATGTTCCACTAGGGGAAGGAGTAAATCCATCAACAGTGCCAGCAGTAAATGAATGCATGGCTGCAGTTGAATCAGAATTAATCATAGTTACTACATCACCTACACTTACTGTAACAATACTAGGAGTATAGCAATCTAATGATGCCTGACAGTCCATACTCATACCAGAATTATCTGCAGTTTTAATTTCAGTACTAGTTGGAGTTTGTGCAGAAACTGCAGGAGTTAAACTGAAAGCAGTTTCAATACCTTTAGGACCATAAATGTCATTACCGTGTCCCAGACCTTGAACAATTACTTTAATTTCAATTATAGAATCAGCTAATGTACTACTTTCATGTACAGGGTACTTTCCAGGGTGACGATGTGCTGCAGAATCTGAAAGAATTGTATTTGAATTTTGATTTGCAAAGACATCGTAATTTACATGATCAACAATCTTTCCATCATCATCCATAAATTCAACTTCGAATACTAGTGAACCCCCAACATTACTTGTACTAGTTAACAAGCTAGGATTAACTGAAAGTTTAGTTAGTTCTTCTTCAATTTGAGCAATATTATTTTCAGGAATTATAATTTCACGAGATGCAGGTGTTTCATTTGGATCAGCAACAATTAGAGACAAAGAAATTGCAATTAAAACTCCAACGACTGCAATTACACCATATGTAAGATTCATTTCATCCACCTGTTAATTTAGCAAATTTTTCATTCTTACTTAAAGTTTCCATAAATTCAATATTTGATAATGCGACAACAGCAGATTCCACTACAGGTTCATCTGGATCGTTTAGTGCTTTTTGTAAAGCCTCTTTTGCATCTTTATTTCCAACGACACCCAAAGCAATTGCAGCTTCGTGACGAACAAACATGCTAGGATCATTTAGAGTAGAATCAATAAGCGGAGGTATAGCAGCAGAGTAAGACATTTGGCCAAGTGAAAAAGCAGCTTCGTGACGAACTAGTTCATTATCATCATGTTTCAAAACTTTGGCAATATATGGAATTTTATCCTCACCACCAAAATCTACTAAAATGCAAGTAGCTCTTGTTCGAACTACATAATCAGAATGAGTTAAAAGAGAAACAAAATAATCAGTGTCATTATTTTCATATTTTGATTCCATTTCTGCAAAAAGGGCTAATCGTTCATCAGTTACTGCTTGCAATTTACTGTAAAAATTTCTGAGTTCTATATTAGCCTACTTAAGAAAAAATTAATGATTTCTAGAGGTATGTATTTATCGTAAAAAAATTAACTTGTTCATATGGGCGTAAAGATAGGTGAAAAAGCACCAAACTTTGGAGTTTCAGATTGGGTGCAAGGGGCTCCAACAAATTTTGATCAAGAAAAAGATCACATTGTATTATTAGAAGTATTTCAAGTAAATTGTCCAGGATGTTTTATGGGTGCAATTCCAGATGCAATTAAAATTTATGAAAAATATAAGGATGATGGGGTAAGGGTATTGGGTCTTGCAACAGCATTTGAAGATTTTGATAAAAATAATTTAGATAATTTGAAAATGCTTGTCGAAACAGGGGAAGTTGTCGGTGAAACAAAAAGTGCATTGGCACAATATGGTCAATTACAAGAAGGAAGTAAATTATCTTTTAAAATTCCATTTCCAGTAGGAATGGATAATTTAACAAAAAGTTCAGGGGAAATAACTCAAGAAAAAATATTAGAATTTATCTATCCACAAATACCAGAGTTTGATTCACAACCAGAAGATTATAGAAATCAAATAATTCAAAGGGTCAAAGATCATATGAAATCAAAAGAATATTCTGCTGAAACATTTGAAAACTTTTCACTGCAAGGTACACCATCAGCAATCCTAGTAGATAGAAAAGGAATTCTAAGAGATGTATCATTTGGTCAAACAGGGCATATTGATGGAATGATTCAACAATTACTTAGTGAAGATTAAGTTAATTTTTATTTTTTAGAAATTTACTTACAGCAAAAACAACAACTGTGATTAGAATTCCACCTACTGCCAACCATAACAAATAGAAATTAGAAGAGTTTCCACCTACTTCTCCATCAGGAGGTAAGAAATCATTATCAAGGGTTTGAGGAATTTTATTTTCATCTGGAGTAATTTCAGACAAACCAATTAGATATTCACTACCAGTAATTGAAATTACATTAGAGCCAGAACCAGTAAAATTCATAGTTATGAAATGAATTTTTTCATTAGATTGAATTTTTGGAAAAAATTCTTGATCATTTAAAATAAACATAAAGTTTCCATTCAATAAATTAGTAGGAATCATTATTTCACCTAAATTATTTTCTAATCCACTTTCAACATAAAGAATTAGTTGTTGGTTATCTTTCTCAAAAGTATAATCAGTTAAATCAAAATTTGAAACTAATTTTATTTCAAAAACATGTCCCGAAGTTTCAACATTAAGTCGATTAATGAATCCAGTTGCATCAGATAAAGGCATTTGTGCAAATGCAGGGGCAACTACAAAAAATAATACAATTGAAAGTACAAGAATTGATTTCAATCTTATGCAGATTGTGGTACTCGTCTGTTTAATTCTTTATCCTGTGCAATTCTAGGATGTGAAGGATCTGCTAAAATAACTTCAAACCAATAGTGCTTTCCATCTTTGTAGATATAGTAAGAACCCAAAAGTTTCATGTTAGGATAACGTTCAAGAACTCTTCTTTCTGCAACAGTTTTCATATCATCATCAGCTTTAATTCTAGTAACACCAAGATGTTTTGGTCTTCTACCACCAGTAGGTCGTTGTTTTCTCATACCACCAGTTCCAACTCGCATTCTGACAACAACAATACCCTGTTTTGCTTTGTAACCTAATCTTCTAGCCCTTTGTAACCTACTTGGTTTATCAATACGAGTAATAGCATTTTGTTTACGCCATCCAATTACACGAGAACGTAATTCTGGAGCATTTTCTTTCCAGAGTCGAATCCATGTTTGATCTTGGTAACTAGGCATATCAGGAATAATAAAAATCCCCTATAATAACTGATTTCAGAATATTGAAAAAATTAGTCTACATAAAATGAATTTAGTCACAAAATCAAGAAAATTTACAAAATTGTAAGATATGAAAAGATCTAAGCAAATTAAGTAATCAAAATGTCTTTGAGATGATGATGCCTCATCAACTCAAAGATGCTTCCGCAGAAAACGCTATGAATAAACTAAAGCAAAGAAGTTAAAAAAGATTCCTGAGCATAATTTCAGATTTTTATTGATCAAAATAAATTATCAATTTATGATGTCTAAAAAGATAATATTTTTTATAATATTAATCGGAAGTACAGGGGTTGTAACGACAGCATATGCAGAACCAAAAGTTTCCATCATTATGGAAAAAACAACATACACATATTGTGAGAAATTAGTATATTCTATCGAAGTTTCAGAAATAACAGGATCCCCAGCAATAATTCACATCAGAGATGCGGCAGGTGGAAAAAGTAGTGCAATTCCAATTCCTATAGAAAAATTATCAAATCCAATTCCATCACTACATGCATTTGAAAAAGATATTTTTCCATTAGGGAAATATTTCATAGATGTAGAATATTTAGGATTAGAAACTACAGTAGAATTTAATTTGATAGATTCAGATAACATGTGTATATCAGAAGCAATGCAACCAGTAGTAGTAAATTGGATTAATGGAGAATTTAATGATGGAATGTTGATTAGTGGATTTCAAAATATTGTAGATAAAGAATTAATCACCATACCATTTGAATTAACAGAAAAAAATATTGATAAATTAAACATTCCTGAATGGGTTAAGAGTGTTGGAAAAGGATGGATAATGGGAATAATATCAGATCAAATGTTTGTTCAAAATATTCAATATCTAATAGATGAAAATATTATTTCATTTCCAATAGAAAGAGTGAATGAAATATGAACAAGTATTCAATTATTGTATTTGCAGCAATCATAGTAATAATAATTCCATTTGCATATTCAGGATTAAATATCATAGGAGTGAATCAATTAGAATACAAATGGAACGGTTCAGAAGAATTTTCATTTTTTTCAATGTCAAACAATGGTAATGTAGAATTTTGTAATCCAACTGCATTTTCTACAACTTTTGATAAATTTCAGATAACATCATTTTATGATGCAAAGAATATCGGGGATTATGAAATTGAAACAACAACAGTTGAGCCACATTCATCAATAGTGAAAAGAGGTAATTTTTCAACGGAAGAATTTCAGTCAACTCAGCATCTTTTCATGACATTAGATTACGAATTTGATGGAGGGGCAGTAAGAGTAGATCCTAACAAATTCATAGTATTAGTAACAATTCAAACCCCAATTATTGGAATAATTCCATATTCACACACAAATCAAATTTCAGGATTTGAATTAGATCAAATTATGAAAAATGATGAATTGATTTGCAACTAATTTTTATTTTTATGGGCTTTAGCAATAAGTGCTAAAACAATACCAACAATTCCAGCAATTACAAATGCAATTGTAAAACTAATTATCAATTCTTTACTTGTTCCAGGAGATTGTGAAGAGGATGAGACAGGAGTGGAGTCAAGGATACACACATTATTTTCAAGAACAGTGCCAGGACCACATCTTTCATCTAAGATACATACATCATTTTCAAGAACAGTGCCAGGACCACATTGATTGGTTATGTTTTCTTCAATAACTGGTGTTTCAATAACTGGTGTTTCAATAACTGGTGTTTCAATAACTGGTGTTTCAATATTATTAAATACAGATCCAATTATTTCTAGTTCTTCAGTTCCAGAAGGAACCTTGATACTCAAAGTTCTACTTTGACTAGTTTTTGTTTCTTCAGAAATGGTTTCGTCACCATCAGACAAAACAAAGAAAAGATCATCAACATCATCATAAATAGAATCAAAGAAAGAGCGTTCAAATGTTACATCCAAAATTCCAGTTAAATCAGTTACATCTACTGAAAAAATTAAAGACATAGATTCAGTATCAGATTCAATTCCAATAACAGTCATTCCTTGCACTGTATATTCAACATCATATGAATTGTCATCAACATTCACAGCAATAGTCTGAATAGGTAAAGGAGGAATAATATTCACAGTCTTGATTACTTGGGGTTCTTCAATTACTTTTTCTTGTACAGGTTCAGGACTTTGAGGTTTTTCAAAACTATACACCACAAATTCTATCCAAGGATAATCAGGTTCAATTATTCGATAGGTTCCGACATCTACTAATTCAACAGAAACAGATTGGCCAGGATGAAGTTCATTAACAATTATCCTATTATCCTTATTAAAATCACAAATATTATCATCTTGTTGATTGTCAACAGTTGGAGCAATTCTTTCTCCTAGTTCACAAACTAAGTAATCATCATAGTTTGCATTAGATTGATGAAATGAATTTGAAGAACCGCTTACAAATTTATGAGAAATTACATCATTATTGACAATTTTAACAAATGTTCCAAAATCGACAGAAAATAGCGATTCATCCAAATATCTAGGAGTATCTTGAAGATATGCATTTTCAAAAATATTCACAGTATGAGTTGTATCAGAATCTGTTTCAGCATAAACTAGAGCAGTAGAAAGGACAGTAAAGAAGATCAATCCAATAGAGATTTTCATTAATGAATTAACATTTGGGAAATGTAGTAGTTTTTCAGATGATAAATTATGTATTTTTTTACTCTCTAACACAAATTTTAAACTCAAAAAATATGTTAAAAACAAAGAGCCGATAATTAATCACGTACAAGTCAATTTTTTTGATTGTTTTTTAAAATTAGGCACAAAATAACAGATTAAAATTAGATTACACCACGGAGAATTTGAATAATTTTCTCTCCAATAACGTTTGCAGCCAATGATTGAGCCTCTTTTGTTTGCGCACCAATATGAGGAGTAAGTATCACATTATCAAGTTCAGTCAACTTATGTCCAGTAGCAGGTTCTTCCTCAAATACATCCAAGGCTGCGCCGCCCAAATTTCCATTTTTAATTGCCTCATACAAAGCATCTTCATCAACAACACCACCTCTCGACGTATTGATAATTTTTGCAGTTTTTTTCATAGTAGACATTTTTTCTGCATCTAAAAGATGATGAGTAGAATCCAATAAAGGAACATGAATAGAAACATAATCAGAACTTTGTAAGAGAGTATTCAAATCAGCTTTCATTAAACCAACTTCTTTTGCAAATTCTTCATCAATTGGCATTACATCATATCCAATAATATTCATGTTTAAGGCACGTGCAAGTCTACCCAATCTTTTTCCAATATTACCAAGTCCAATAATTCCCAAGTATTTACCACGAAGTTCAGTTCCCTTTAGTTCTTTTTTGAGCCATTTTCCATCACGGATTGCTCTATCACCTCTTGCAGTTTGTCTTGCCAAAGATAACATCAAACCTAAAACTAATTCTGCAACTGCATTCATTGCACCTTCTACAGCATTGATTACACGAATATTTTTTGCCTTAGCAGCTTCTTGATCAACATTATCTAAACCAACACCAACACGTGCAATAATTTTACAACTATCAGCTTTGTCAATCATTTCTTTAGTAATTGTAGTTCTACTTCTTACAATGATAATATTAAAAGTGGAAATTTTTTCTAAAATTTGTTCTGGAGTAATTTCAGGTTCATAAGAAATTTTTAAACCATTATCTGTTAAAATTTTTGTTAGAACTGGATCTACTTCATCACAAATTAGTACAGAATCTTCAAAACTCATTATACTCCAAAATGAAATGCGGCATATAATTCATTAAAAAATTAAAAAAATGAAAAAATATTATAGTTTATTGACCGGTAAGGATTCCAGCTACTACAGGAATTACTTCCCAGAGTGGAATTACACCATTGTCTTTCATTTCAGAAGCTACTTCATCAGTGTATAAACCGTGAATGTTTACTGCAGGGTGGGCAATACTGTTAACTCCAGTTGGAGGAACTGCATCACTTGGATTGCCTAAAACATATGCATAAGATGCTACTGGTGCTGGGATAATCTCAGCATCGACTAGAACTGGGTTCAAGCCGAATGGATCACCTGCAACAAAGATTGTTGCTGCGCCAGTGTAAATTGCTGCATAATCATGGTTTACTGCTGCGTATACACCTGGTTCATCAAAGACTAAATCAACAATCATGTTTTGTGAGCCACCGAGTAACCATGTTTCAGTTGCTGCGGATTGTACTCTGTTGCCTTGGACAACTCTATCCAATATTTCTCCAACAATGTGGAAGAAAACTGGTTCGTTACCTTGGTTCTCAACAAAGAGTCTCACGTGTTGATCATTTTCAACAAACAAGAGTTGTGATTGGTATTGCTCGTGTTCAAGTCCATTCCATGGTTGTGCAACAAAAATATTTTTGTTGGTATCACCATTTACAAGTAAGTTGTGTGCCATGTTTGGTACATAACCAAATTGCATTCCATTAACTACAGTTGCGGTGTTTTGATGACCAAACATTGCGCCGGCATCATAGTTACCATCTGCGGTAAGGTACAATTGATTGTATTGGAGTGTGAACTCTAATGCATCTGCATCATAGAAAACTCTGTCTAATTCACCGCTGCCGCTAGTTTTCTCTACCATTAATTTCTTGTATCCGTTAGCTGGGTCAACGATTGCAATTCCGTACATGCCGGAAAGAACGTGTTGATCCATACCTGCTAAGTGAACACCAGAACAATGGTATTTGAAAACACCAGCTGATTCAGCAATGTAGCAATATTGACTTGTTTCTCCTGGGTTAACAGAATCAAAGTATGTTGCTGACATTTGTGATGCGTGCATATCGTTACCGTGACCAGTAACTTCATCTGCTGGAATAACGAGTGTCATTTGTACAACGTCACCTTGTGTAACTCTTAATGTTGGTCCTGGGACTTGTCCATTAAAGGTCATGGCGTTGTAGGTTTTTCCTCCCATGATTGGAAGTTCGACACTTTCACCAGTTAGATTAAACTCGACGACAGTTCGTCCAGTATCTGCAAGTGCACCACAATCAGTTTCTGCGAATGCTTGAGGCATCACAAGTTGTAAACCGCCCATTTGATGGATTTGTTCAAGTACGTCAACATCCATTTTGTTGATGTCGAGTCCTTGTCCACTAATTTGGGTATTTGTGTATGTGCTTCCGAATAAGGTTGCTCCCATTACAGCTACTGCTGCAATTGTGAAGAGCATACTAACTTTCTTATTCATGGTACAAATCCCAAATTAGAGATATAAATACTAAACCAGTATTTTCATGATGCTAACGATCTTAATTAGATAATTCATCAAATTCTGTCATGGAAACTCATTCCATAAGTATAGAATAATTTGAAAAGGAATGAATAATAGAAGTTAAAATCTAAAATCAACATGAAATTTAGATTAGATGAAGATTCTCTAGGAAAAGTCAAAATTCCTGAAGATGCATACTATGGTGCATTTACAGGTCGAGCAATTAACCAATATCACGTTACAGGAAATAAAGCCCACAAAAATTTGATTGATGCATTTGTAATGATAAAAAGATCTGCAGCAGTTGCAAATATGAAAACAAAAGCAATTGATGCAAAACGTGGTAAAGCCATAGTTTCAGCATGTGATAAAATATTGTCAGGAAAATTTATTGATCAATTTGTTGTAGATATGATCAATTCAGGTGCAGGAACTGCATTTAACATGAATTCTAATGAAGTAATATCAAATGTAGCGTTAGAAGTATTACATAAAAAAAGAGGACAGTACGAATTCCTACATCCAAATGATCATGTTAACATGTCACAATCAAGTAACGATACATACCCTACTGCAATGCATGTTGCTATTTTGATGAATCTTAAAGAAACAATACCAGTAATTGAAATTTTAATTAAATCATTATCTAAAAAAGCAAAAGAATTTTCATCGTTTAAAAAAATTGGAAGAACACATTTGATGGATGCATTACCAATTACATTAGGTAGTGAATTTGCAGCTTATGCAACATCAATAACAAAAGCTAAAAACAACATCATCATAGCACAAAAAGAATTACAAAATGTAGCACTTGGAGGAACAGCAGTAGGTAATGGAGCAAATACACCAAAAGGATATAGAAAAATTGCAATTACAGAACTTGGAAAAATTTCTAAACTTAAACTAAAACCAGAACCAGACATGCAATTTAGTCTACAAAGTAAACTGCCAGTTGCAAATGTATCATCTGCATTACGAAACTTAGCATTAGAAATCGGAAAAATTGCAAATGATATCAGATTAATGGCATCGGGTCCAATTGCAGGCTTAGCAGAATTAGGAATTCCTGCAGTTCATGCAGGATCATCAATTATGCCAGGGAAAGTAAACCCATCATTAGCTGAGTGCATGAACATGATTTGTTTCAACATCATTGGAAATGATACAGCAGTATCATATGCAGCACAAGGTGGGCAATTTGAGCTAAATGTAATGTTACCAGGAATGCTAAAACCAATATTAGAATCAACAGATATGCTAAAAAATTTCTTGCCAATATTTTCTGCAAATCTAATTGATGGACTTACAGCAAATAAACAAAAATTGCAAGAAAATATTGAAAACAGTCCAGTAATTGTTACGTTACTAACACCAAAAATAGGATATTTGAAATCAGCAGAACTTTTCAAAGAATCATTAAAAACTGGAAAAACAATTAGAGAATTAGTAGTTTCAAAGAAACTAATGAGTAACAAAGAAATCGATTCATTATTTAGATAAATTATGGCAAAAATTTTCGTAGAAGCCTATGGATGTTCTGCTAGTTTTGCAGATTCTGAAATGATTTCTGGATTAATTGTAAATGGAGGACATACATTGGCAACAAATTCATCAGAATCAGATCTGAATCTCATAGTTACTTGTTCTGTAAAAGATACAACTGCAAATAAAATGATGCATAGAATCAAATCATTAAAAACAAAACCGTTAATCGTTGCAGGATGTTTGCCAAAAGCTGAAAAAAGTAATGTTGAAAAATTTACAGAAAATGCTAGTTTACTAGGACCAAATTCATTAGGAAAAACACTTGATGTAATTAATTCAACATTATCAGGTAGAAAACAAATTGCATTAGAAGATTCAGATTTATCAAAAGTAGGATTACCTAAAGTGAGACTAAATCCCACTGTAGGTATTGTAGAAATTGCAAGTGGCTGTATGAGTGAATGCACATTTTGCCAGACCAAATTATCCAAAGGAGATCTCTCAAGTTATAGATTAGGAGATATTGTAAGACAAGTTCAAACAGAGATTAAAGAAGGATGTAAAGAAGTATGGTTAACATCAACAGATAACGGATGTTATGGTTTTGATATTGGAACTGACTTACCAACATTAGTAAATGCAGTTTCAGAAATTCAAGAAGATTTTATGATCAGAGTTGGAATGATGAATCCAATGTACATGCCAAGAATTAAAGAAAAATTAATAGAATCATATGACAATGACAAAGTTTTCAAATTTTTACATCTTCCAGTTCAAAGTGGAAGTAACAAAGTACTAAACGATATGAAAAGAGGTCACACATCTGAAACATTTAGAGAGATTGTTAAAAAGACAAAAGATAGATTTGAGGACTTTACAATTTCAACAGACATCATTGTAGGATTTCCATCAGAAACAGAAGAAGATTTTCAAAAAACATTGGCATTGTTAGATGAAACAAAACCAGATGCAGTAAATTTATCAAAATATAGTGCCAGACCAGGAACTGATGCGGCAGAATTAAAACAAATTGATGCAGCAGAAATTAAACGAAGAAGTAAAATAATTTTTGAACAGATCAACAAAATATCCCTAGAAAGCAACAAAAAATGGATCGGATGGAAAGGAAAAGTGTTGTTTGATGAAAATACGGAAGAAGGAATCAAAGGGAGAAATTATGCTTACAAACCTATTGCAGTACAGGAGAAGGTCAACATAGGTGATTCACATATCGTTGAAATTATAGATGCCACAAGAAAAAGGCTGATTGGTAAGATCGCAAGCTAAATTTTTTCGATCTATAATTTGATAAAAAAAACGTAAGAAGGTTTTTTATGTAAATCAGAGAATAAGATTAGAATGAGTTTTCAAGTCAAAGAACCAGTATTAGTCATAGGTTTAGGTGGAGTAGGCTCAAAATTGGCAAATGAAGCTAAAAACACTCTAAATTCAGATTGCTTAATGATCAGTAACGATTCAAAAGACTTCTCACCAGAAAATGAATCAATTAAAGTATCTACAAATTCAATAATTAATCCATCAGTTCAGTTAATCAGAGGTTCAACTTACAAAGTATCTAAAGAAATTAAATCCAAAATTTCACAATATTCCACAATCATACTAATGAGCAATCTAGCTGGAAAAGCAGGTTCAGCTATGGCCCCAGTCATTTCTGAAATATGTAAGGAAACAGACAAAGGATTAATCTCATTTGCAGTAATGCCATTCAAATATGAAAAAGAAAGAATATTCAATTCAGGAATAGCACTCAAAAGAGTTAGAGAAAATTCTCAATGCACGATTGTATTAGATAATGATTCATTGTTAGAAAGTAATCCAGATTTAAGTCCAAAAACATGTTACAGTATTGCAAATTCAGCAATAATGCACATAGTAAAATCACTTGAAACAACAGAAATAGATTCAGAAACAAATATTCTAACTACAAGTAAAGATGGACAAAGTATGGAAGACTCACTAAGAGATTCATTAAAAATGCTTTACCAAAATGCATCTCCAAATGCAGTAAAGAATTCAATGTTGTATGTAGTAGGTGGAGAAAATATTCCAGTTGGAGTAATTAATTCAATTAAAAATATTTCAAATGGTATGACAAATGAATCGCATTCACAAATTAGCATGTCATCATCAGAAGAATCCAAAATAGTCATGTTATCATCAGTTCAAACAATGACAAAATTTGAAAATTATGATCCATTAGGAATGATTCCACAAGAAAAAACTCTCGATTGGGATACTCCTGATTGCAGTATAGATTGTAAATTAGATCTATATCAATTAGAATAAATTTTCTCTAGTAGTTATTAAAATTCTAAAAATACTTCATTAGTTTAAAACACCATTATCATCTTTAGAATCAGATGAAACGATAGATTTCATTTGTGAAGTATCAGAACAAGTTTTTCTAAATCCAATATTATGTTCTAAAACTCTAACCATACCATATCTTCTATATCCTTGAATTGAATCATCATATTCCTTATCATGTACTGTTAAGACCACTGCCTTTACTTTTTTAGCACATGTTTTACAATAAACAAAGATCTCAGGCATGACTAATCTTAGTAAATAATGTAGGACTTAAAAATTTGATTAATTTTGAAACTAGTGATAATACAACAAGGAAATATGGAAAAGAAAGAATTCCATTAATCTCCATCATTCAAATCTGCAAATGATAGCATTTTCTTGTTAAAACAACTAGACACAAAAAATATTTAAGTTTGATCCAAATCACAAATTAGATAAAAATTAGAAAATAAGAGAAGAAGATAAATCAAAGAAAAACATTATAGATCAATGAAAAATGAATTCACAAATACTATCGAAAAGAAAGTATTTTGTTTCATAATGGATTTACCAGAATCCAATTTAGACAAAAAAATAAAATCTAAATCGAAAAATAATCACATAGATGATCATTATTCGTTTTAGATTAACTAATTTTGTAAAATAGAAAATTTTAACTTTTAATCTTTTGCTGGTGCTTCTTCTTTTGCTGGTGCTTCTTCTTTTGCTGGTGCTTCTTCTTTTGCTGGTGCTTCTTCAGCAGCATCTACTTTATCATCAATTTTTTTAGTTTCTTTTTGAGGAGCTACAGAAGATTCTACATCATCAAAATAAGGAGATACAAGAACATAACCTTCATCAGTTTTGCTCATTCTAACTTTAATTTTTCTTGGAGGACTACGAACGCCTCTAGCCCAAATTTGATGTGCTAATTCTTCATCAATTTTGATAATTTCTACTTTCATGTGATGTTGAGCAAATTCTTTAATCATGTTGATTGCACGAACAGCACGATGTTGTGATTGTGAAATCAAAACTTTACCTAAAGGAATTGTATAAACACGTTCTAATTCTTGAGACAATTATCCTACCTCCACATCAGTTGATCTCCAAGCCCTACGTTTAGGATTGGTTCTAACACTTCTATTTGTTTTTAGAATTATCCAAGCTGGTACTGCTGATGCTTGCTTTGTCTTTTTTAACAGACGAATTTTTCTTGGTGAGGACTTGCGTGCAGCCATAGATGTTCAGGCACGAAGAGCTCTTTTTAAATGAATCTCACAAATCTAGTTTATTTTCAATTTGTTTCAAGATTCTAGCAGAAGCCCCCCAAACTATCTGCGCCTGATACTCAAAAGTATACATTTCATCAACAAGATTATGATTTTGATCGGTATCCTTTCTAACCGTTTTAAGTAAAGAATCCAAAGGCATATGAAAAATTTTCTCAACTTCAGAATTGGATGTAAGAGAAGGGATTTGATCTAAAACAGATACAAAAGGTAAAATCAAAAAACCAGAATTTAGTGTTGAAACAGGATGTAATTGACCCACTACTTGATCTTTTGAAATATTTAATCCAATTTCTTCATTAGTCTCACGTAATGCAGTTTCTAAAAGATTAGAATCGTTAACATCAAGTTTCCCACCAGGAAAAGAAATTTCACCAGCATGAAGTTTCATACTTTTTGGTTTTTCAGTCATTATGATTTTGGGAGATTGATCATAAATCACTACAAGAACAGATGCTAATCTATAACTTGTATCAGATTTGATTTCAGGGTCAATAGGAGTAGAAAATACAGATTTTAAATCATCTAAAAACATAATATTTTTCCTATAATTACACAGAAGTTTTACTATTCAAAGGTTTTAACCAAGTATAGAAAAAATGAAAATATGACAATAAGATTTGAGGCAAATCCACCTAAAATTTTACCAAATATCAATACAGAAGAATCAATTGAAAAATTTGTCAATAGAATTAAAATAATTTCAAAAAAATGTGATGCAATTCACTTAACAGAAAACGTGTTAGGTCATCAAAGAGTATCACCAATTACAATAGCAGAAATCATCAAAAAAGAAATCCCAAATATCCCAATCACAATTAGTCTAAGAATTAGAGACAAAAGTGAAGATGAAATTGAAAAAATTGTTGACAAGTGTATTTCAATTGGAATTTCAGGAATTTTGATACTTTTAGGTGACCCTTCACAAATAAAGACTTCAAATTCAGGCTTAATTCCAAGTCAAGTAGTTTTAAATCTAAAAAATAAAAAATATGATTCAAAAATTGAATTATTTCTTTCAATATCAAATAAACCAAATTTTTCAAAAATTGGGAGAAAAATCAAAGCAAACCCCAAAGGATTCATGACACAAGTTGTTCAAAATTTACAACAAGTTCAAAATCTTTCAGATAATCTAAAACAATTTTCAATCATTCCAATCATTTTATTTCCATCAGAAAAAAATCAAAAATCAGCAGATTTTTTGGGATTGAATTTAACAGAGTATAGTAAAGAATTCGATAAATTTGTGAAAGAAACATACAAAATTACAAAAGATATCTTGCTAACATCTCCAAACGATTTTAATGGATTAAAAGAATATTTGGAAAATTTCTAATCAAATAACAAAATATTGTGCTTTTGGATGATGAAGGATTATTGCTGCAGTGGATTGTTCAGGGATGATTTGACCAGATTCAGTAATAGTCATTCCAGATTTTTCAGGTTGCAATAATTTCCATACCAAATGATGTTGAGATACATCAGGACAACTTGGAAAACCCCAACTATATCTTAATCCTCCTTTAGTCAATGCCAATTCAGATTTAATTTTTTCATTAATCCACTGTGCTAAAGCTTCTGCAAGTTCAACAGCTAATCCATGAAGATAATATGCATCAGAATATTTGTCCTCCTCATTCCATTTTTCCAAGATATCAGCAACTTTTGTACCAACAGTAACAGATTGAAATGCAACAATATCATCATCACCAAAATAATCAGTCAAACACAGATGTTCAGGACGGGTAGAACGTGGAAAATCAAATTCCACATCATCACCAGTAGGATTTTCTACGAGTAATTTTTGTCCATTATTATGACATTTGAAATATCCATATACTATTTCAGGCTCAATTAACTTATCACGAATTAATCTAATTTTCCATTCTGTTAATAATTGCTCATGTGCCTCTTCAGATTCAGAACCAGCTTTACCCCTCAATCCCCAAGATAATTTGAATAGAGATTTTTTGTCAATCATTGTCCAAACTTCATCCATATTGATTTGATCTAATTTTAAACGAATAGGCTTACCAATTATTTTAGGAGTAGGTGAGGTTACAGATTCAATATTACTTCGAGGAAGAGTAGAAGGATCAACATCAACACTGGTTCTTTCTTTCCAATTTTCTAATTTTGTTTTCCACTCTTCCAAAAGTTTTGGTTTATCATCAGAAATCAAAGTGTCCATTGTTTTCAAACCTTCAAACATAGTATTACAATAAAATACACCAGGATCATAAATTCCACCTTCTTTTGCAATTCGATTAATGTAATTACTGTTAATTGCAGCACCACCACAAAGAATTGGAACAGTCATGTTATTTTTTCTGGCATGTTCAACAAAAAATTTCATTTGTTTAGAAGTGGAAACCAATAATGCAGATAAGCCTATTGCATCAGGTTTTACTTCATCAATTTTTTCTAAGAATTTTTGAAGGGGAACTTGTTTTCCTAAATCATATACAGAATAACCATTATTTTGAAAAATAGTTTTAACAAGATTTTTACCAATATCATGAACATCGCCATAAACAGTTCCTAAAACAAGTTTTCCTTTACTAGTTCCTTCTTCTTTAACTAAATATTTTTCAAGTTCACCAACAGAGGCTTTCATACATTCAGCAGATTTTAAAACAAAAGGTAAAATCAATTCTCCAGATCCAAATTTATCACCAACTTCCTTCATCGCTGGAAGTAAATCCTCATTGAGAGTCTTAATTGCACCAGGATGTGTTACATCTTTAGGCAAATCTAGGCTCAAAAGACCATCATTATTTTGAATTAAATCCGTTTTATTCAGCTTATCAGCAATTGCTGAAACAACATCATTTTGAATTCCATCTTTGAGTCGATTTACAATTCTAAAATTAGCACGTTTACCAGGAGGCCAAGTAGGATCAACATCAACTTTTTTTACATTATCAGTACTTTGAGGTCCTGCTTTTTCAAAATAAGAAATTAAATCTGCTAATGCATCAGAATGAGTATTAAAAATTAAATCTTCAGCAAGTTTTTTTTCTTTAGAATCAATTTCACCATAAGGAATAATTTCTTTTGCATTTACAATCGCCGAATCAAGTCCAACTTTTACAGCATGGTGTAAAAATATAGAATTAAGAATTTTTCTAGCATAAGGCATCAAGCCAAAACTAATGTTACTTAAACCCAAAGTAGTAAAGCAATTAGGAAATTTTTCTTTAACAAGACGAATCCCATCTAAAGTATTTTTACCAGCATCAAGAAATTCATCTTCTCCAGTGGCCAAAGTAAAAGTAAGCACATCAAAAATAAATTGTTCAATTTTTAATCCATAATTTTTACCGGTTTCATAAAGTAATTCAGCAGTATCCACTTTCTGGTTAGGAGTTTTTGCCATTCCATTAGGACCAATACACAAAGCTATTGCAGGTAATCCATATTTTGCCATTATAGGTGCTAATTTTTCAAACCTGCTTCCATCACCTTCTAAATTAATTGAATTAATTATAGGTCTACCAGGAATTTGTTTAACAGATGATTCTATGACATCAGGATCTGTAGAATCAATTACTAAAGGAGCATCAATTTCTAAACTTAATTTTTTTACTAAAGTTAACATAAATTCACGTTCATCAGAACGCTCAGTAGTAGCTACACAAACATCTAAACAATGTGCACCATCTTCAGATTGAATTCTTGCTAAATCAACTAAACCATCAAAATCATCAGCAAGAACTAGTTTTTTGGCTTTTCGAGAACCTTGAGTGTTTATTCTTTCTCCAATAATTAGAGGGGCAGGAATTTGTTTAAGATCAACGGCTTTCAATGCAGAACTTACTCTTGGAACAGTCATACTCTAAAATCACATCAGTTTTTCTAAATACTTAACCCTTGATAGAACTGGCTTTTTCGTCAATAATTTTTCGTAAAGATTTGATATGTTCAGGATTTGTGCCACAACATCCTCCAATAATTCGAACTTTATTGTATTGATTAAGAAAATCACCTAAAGCATCAGCCATTTTTTCAGGAGTCATTTTGTAGACAGCTTGTCCACCATGATTTTCAGGCATTCCAGCATTTGGAACCACTAAAAGATTATGTTCATTTTGTTCATCAAGCCATTGAACACTAGGATTCATTTCAATTGGACCAGTAGAACAATTCAAACCAAATACATCAATCCCCATATCAGATACGGTAGTGTATGCAGATTGAATATTAGTACCAAGTAACATTTTTCCATATTGATCTAATGTGGTATTAGAAATAATTGCCACTTTTTTTCCGGTTTTAGACATAGCATTATGACATGCTTCAATAACCAATTTTACTTCCAAAATATCCTGACTTGTTTCAATAAGTAATGCATCTACACCACCAAGAATCAAACCTTCAGCTTGTAATTCAAAAGCTTCACGAATTTCATCAAGAGGTATTTGTCCCAAATCAGGATCATCTGAACTTGGCAAATAACCAGTTGGACCCATAGAGCCAATTACAAATCGAGTAGTATCAGAATATTCAGCACATACTTCAGATGCTAAAAGTGCAATTTTTTTATTAAAATCAATAGTTTGATCTCCAAAACCATATTCATCTAATTTTATTTTATTAGAACCAAAAGAATTTGTTTCAATGCAATCAGCACCAGCATCTAGATAATTCCTATGAATTTGTTTAATCCAATCAGGGTGAGTTAATATCAAACCATCATTAAAGCCATCTTGATTATTTGGAAAATCTTCAGGAGTTGGATCATATTTTTGAATTTCAGTTCCCATTGCCCCATCAAAAAGTAAAACTCTAGTTTTCAATGCATCTAAGAAAGATTCTTTTTCAGTCAATTGATTTTAAAAAATACTTGTACAGTTTAACTCTTTTCAGATAAAAATAGAAAAAAATCTCAAATGTGAACGTATGTTGAAATTAGGTGGAATCAGAATTACTGTATATTTATGTCAAAGTTACAAGTAAACAACTTAGTTCGTAGTGCAACATTCTTTCAACATGCAGGAATTTCAATTGTATTTGTATTCATGCCAATTATTGGAAAAGGTGTAACAGATTCCATTTTTGAAATTGGATTGTTAATTGCTTCATTTAGTTTTGCACAAATCATATCAGAAATTTATTTTGGAAGACATTCAGATAAGAAAGGAACTAGACTCAAATTCATCAGAATTGGTTTCATAGGATGTGCAATAGCATTTGGATTACATTATTTTGCAGATGATCTGACATTATTATTTCTAGTAAGAATTGCTGCAGGAATTGCAAGTGGAATAATGATTCCAGCAATGATTGCTTATACATACGAGGCAAATATTGATAAAAAAAGAGCAGCAACAGTGATTTCATTTCATGCTTTAGGATGGTTAGCAGGAATTGCAGCTGCAGGAATTGCAAGTGATCTTAGATTAATTTTCATAATTAGTGCAGCATCATTTATCATAGGTTTAATTTTTACAATAAAACTACCAAATCCAGAACAAAAAAAAGAAGTTGAACCAGGAACAACAAAACTAGTTATTTTAAAAAATAAATTTCTGTTTTTATCATTACTACTAAGACATATTGGTGCAGCAGCAGTATGGACAATTCTTCCAATTATGATTGTAGAGAGATGGGGAGGAGACCTATATCATATTTCTGTAGTGTATGTTGCCAATACACTGACAGCATTTATTTTAATGAACATTATGGCAAGTAAGATTCAACTTTCTAATGTTACTAAATTTAAAATCGGAATTGGTTGTACTACTTTTGTATTTATTGGATTGTCATTTGTAACAGAGTGGTGGATGGCAATGCCATTTATGTCACTAGTTGGAGCAACATGGGCATTTTTATTTATTGGAGGAAATTTTCATTTAATGGAAAACAATCCACGTTCAACATCAACGGGAATATTTAGTTCAACATTATCCATTTCAACAGTAATAGGACCAGTGATAGCAGGAACTATAGCATTCATGTTTGACTATGTAGCTGTAATGTATTTTGCAATTGCAATCATTATATGTGCATTTATTGTTTCACTAAAAATTAGAAAATAAAAAAATTATCGTAATCCCCAACGAGACATTACTTTAGTTTCCAATCTTTTGAAAATTACACCATCAATTATCAAACCTATCAACATGATAACAACCATAATTCCAATCACTTGAGAAACATCATTTAGAGAACGTCCAGCATTTAGTAAAAATCCTAATCCTAAAAAGGAAAACAATATTTCAGCACCAATTACACCTCTCCATGCAAATGCCCAGCCTTGTTTAAATCCAGAAATCATGTAGGGGAATGCGGCAGGGATTAAGACAGCCGTGATTAACTGAGTTCCTTTGGCACCCATGTTTCTTGCAGCCTCAATGAAATGAGGATCAATATTTTTGACTCCAGTATAGGTGTTAATAGTAACAGCAAAAATTGCTCCAATTGCAGTAACAAAGATTATTCCACCATCAGTTAGACCAAACCAAAGTATTGCTAGCGGAACCCAAGCAATTGATGGAATCGATTGTAATCCTAAAACTAGAGAACCTACAGTTTGATTGATCACTTCAACTCTCGCCATGAAAATTCCCAATACAATACCACCAGCAATTGCAATTGCCAATCCAATAGATAATCTCCACATACTTGTTGCAATTCCATAAAATAGACTACCATCAGCACCGCCATAAAACAAATCTTCAGCTACCTCATAAGGAGATGGAAAAATATTATCAGGCCATATTCCAGCCATTGCAATAATTTGCCAAACTACCACAATTGCAATATAAAATCCAATTCGATGAGGAGTAAAATTTTTTGCCATAATAATTACTCCAGATTTTTCTTTACCTCAGGTCGTAGTTCGGATAAAATATCTTGTTGAAATTTTTTCAAAGATTCATCTTCAGCAGTCCTAGGTCTAGGAAAATCATTACTTAATTCTTTTTTAATTGTTGATGGCCTGTTACTAAAAATAGCAACCTTAGTTCCAAGAACAGCTGCCTCAGCAACATTATGAGTAACAAACAAAATAGTTTTTTTAGTTTTTTCCCAAATCAATTGCATTTCAACTAATAACAAATCTCGAGTTTGTGGATCAAGAGCGGCAAAAGGTTCATCCATCAATAAAACATCAGGATCCATTACAAGAGCTCTAGCAATAGCTACACGTTGTTTCATTCCAGTTGAAAGTTGATACGTAAATGAATCTGCAAATTTAGTTAATTGCATCATATCCAAATATCTATGAGATATTTTGGCTCTCTCTTCTTTTGAAATTCCAGCCATCTTTAATCCAAACTCAACATTATCTTGAACTTTTAACCATGGAAATAAAGCACCTTCTTGAAAAACCATGATTCTTTCAGGACCAGTTTCAGTTACAGGATGACCATCAAAGATAATTTGTCCATCATCAGGTTTCTCTAAACCGGCAACTATACGTAAAAAAGTAGATTTTCCACAGCCAGAAGGTCCAACTAAGCATACAAAATCACCAGATTCAATTTTTAAGTCCACTCCACCTAATGCTTTGAGTTTATGTGAATCATGACTAAAATATTTTACAATATTTTTTGCCTCTAATTTGGTCATTTAATTACCTCCCTCAAGATTAGGATTTGAATCAATAGTGTAAAAAATTTCAGATAAATCATATCCATTTCTTCCCAAATAACCCAACACATTAGCTTTTTCAGCAAAAGAATAAACAGAATCTTTTACAGGATTAGTGGTAATTTCTAAATGAGATAATGAAATATCAACCACATCATCAGATAAGGGTTGACCTAAATGAGATTTTAAAAAGTTATTAAAAACAATTCTAGTCTCAACAGGATTATCATTAATCCATTCTACGGTGTTATGATGAGAAACAAGAAATTCAGAAATTAGTTTAGGATTTTTTTTAACGTAATCAGTATTTGCAATTAACAATACAGAAGCAAATTGTTTATTTGGCCACAAATCTTCTTCAAAAAATAATCTCTTTCCACCAAGTTCAGTTTCTAAAATTGTTGCCCAAGGTTCTGCAACCCATGCACCATCAATATCACCTTTGACAAATAAAGTGTAAATATCAGGATTAGAAATATTATAAATTATTACAGAACCACCTTTTTCAGCAGGTTTTAAATTATTTTCAGACAAATAATGACGTAAAGAAACATCTTGGGTGTTACCAATTTGAGGAGCAGCAATTTTTTTTCCTACAAAATCAGATGCAGAATTAATTTCAGAATTAGGATGTACAATGAAACTTGCACCACCGCTTGCAGCTCCAGATAAAATTTGAATATTATTATTTTCTGAATTTAAAAATCCATTAATTGCTGGACCAGGTCCAACATATGCAACATCAACAGAATTTGCAAAAAGGGATTCTATTACTTGAGGACCACTATCAAAAATTCTACTTTCAATTTTAATATCAGAACCAAGTTTTTCCGTAAAGAAGTCATTTTCTATTCCAACAATGGGTATAGCATGACCAATGTTTGGAAAATATGCAATTCTTAAATTATTTTCATTTAGTTCTTCACTAGAATTAAGAGTAATACCAGCAATAGAAGCCAAAATAGCTGCAATAATTCCTATGGAAAGTAACAATTTGATTGTCATAAAACAGCGTTATATTCGATAGTTAAATAATCATCGAATTTTAGCTTAAGCTAGTCACAAATTTCTTATAAAAAAACAAAAAAACAAGCACAACACAAAAGATAAATTCGAAAATACTACGGAAAAGATGTTCCATGACTCAAAAAGGAATTCTTGCATTTTCAGGAGGATTAGATACTTCAGTTGTTGTAAAATATTTACAAGAAGAACACGACATGGATGTGATCACAGTAACTATAGATGTAGGTCAAGGAGATGATGCAAAAAAAATTGCTGCAAAAGCAAAAAAATTAGGAGTTAAAAAACATTACAATATTGATGCAAGAAAAGAATTTGTTGACGATTACATATTTCCAGCAATTAAAGCAAATGCACTTTATCAAAAAAAATATTGTTTAGCAACAGCTCTTGCTCGACCATTAATTGCAGAAAAAGTTTTAGAAATTGCAAAAAAAGAAAAAGTTACATCATTAGCACATGGATGTTCAGGTAAAGGTAATGATCAAGTTCGTTTTGATATTACATTACGTTCAGGTTCGGATCTTCCAATCATAGCACCAATTAGGGATAAAAATTTGGATAGAGATACAGAATTAGAATTTGCAAAAAAACACGGAATAGAAATTGATGCAGTTGCTAAAAAATTTAGTATTGATCAAAATTTATGGGGACGTGCAATTGAAGGAGGCGTTCTAGAAGATCCATATAACGAACCACCTGATGATGCATTCATTTGGGTAAAAACAAAAAACCTACCAGATAAACCAACATACTTAGAAATTAAATTTGAAAAAGGAATTCCAATAGAAGTAGATGGAAAAATAAAAGGTTCACAGAAAATAATTGAATATATCAACAAAAAAGCAGGTGCATCAGGTGTTGGAATAATAGACCATATTGAAGATCGAGTCGTAGGAATCAAATCACGTGAAGTGTATGAAACTCCTGCAGCAACTTGTCTAATTGAAGCACATGCAGATTTAGAAAAAATGGTTCACACAAAACATGAAAATAAATTCAAATCAATTATCGATGATGAATGGGCACATTTAGTATATTCAGGTCTATGGCAAGATCCACTTAAAGCAGATCTAGATGGTTTCATTGAAAAATCACAAAAACCAGTTTCAGGTACTGTAAAACTAAAGATGTACAAAGGAAGTCTAAGAGTAGTCGGTAGAAAATCAAATAATTCATTGTACAGTCACGATATTGCAACTTACGGGGTAGAATCTACATTTGATCAAAGATTGGCCAAAGGATTCGTAGAATTATGGGGTATGCAGTCAACGGAAGCTAATAAATTACAAAAGAAAAGGAAATCAAAAACATGAACTGTCCAGAATGTGACGCAAAACTCAACATCCCAGAAGATGCCTCAGTAGGAGAAATAGTCTCCTGCCCTGATTGTGGAGCTGACTTTGAGATTTCCAAAAAAGAAGGATCAAATATTGAGCTAAAACAAGCAGAAAGCGTAGGCGAAGACTGGGGAGAGTAATGTCAAAAATCAGCATTGTTTTTGACCGTTTAAGAACGGAAGAAAAAATGCTTCAAAAGGAAGCCGCCGAATTAGGACATACCGCAGTAATGCTTGATGCCAAAATTACTCAAATCAATACAGATACAAAAAAAGAGGATTTGGATTTAGGTGATGTGGTATTAGAAAGATGTGTAAGTTATTTCAGGGGGCTTCATTTTACATCAGCTTTAGAATTTTTAGATATTCCAGTTTTGAATAAGTTTGAGGTTGCACATACTTGTGGAAATAAAATGTTCATGACATTACTTTTGAAAAAAAATAACATTCCAACACCAAAAACATATTTTTCATTTTCAAGTGAAAGTGCCACAGAAAATTTAGAAAATGTTGGATATCCACTTGTTATCAAACCAGTGATAGGTAGTTGGGGAAGAGGAGTAATGCCAATTAAAGATAAAGATGCCATGGATGCAGTGGTGGAGGTTAGAGAAATTACAGATAGTCCACATGACAGAATTTACTATTTACAAGAAGTTGTAAAAAGACCTCCAAGAGATATTAGAATAATTACAATAGGTGATGAACCAATTGCAGGAATGTATAGAAAATCATCAGGTGGATTTAAAACAAATATTGCATTAGGTGCAGATCCTGAAATTTGTGAGATAACAAAAGAAATGGAAGAAATGGCAATTAAAGCATCAAAAGCAATGGGTGGAGGAATTTTAGGAATAGATATGATGGAAGATGAAGAAAAAGGAATAGTAGTTCACGAAGTTAACAATACTGTGGAATTCAAGGGATTAGCAAAAGTTGCAAAAAGAAACATACCAAAAGAAATGATACAATTTGCTTTAAATTATTCTAGAAAATAGATAATAAAATAAATTAATTCATCTAGGAAAATAAAACATTACAGCAATACCAATTAAAACTATAATAGAACCAAGAATTTCAAATTTATCGGGTTTTTTCTTATCTATCCAATAACCCCACAATAAAGAAGATACAACAAAAAATCCACCGTAAGCAGCATACACTTTTCCAAAATTTTCAGGCTGGAAAGTCATGATAATACCATATGAAAATAAGATTAATCCTCCAACTAATCCAAGAATTTTTCCTTGATGATTTTTCAACCATCTCCAAATTAAATAACCACCAGCAATTTCCAACAATGCTGCAAAAAAGAAAAGTCCCAAAGAACTTAGTGTATCAATCATTTTTTTCTCCTTTTCTTGGAATATAGAAAATTATTAAAATTCCAATTACAGCAATTGTTGCTCCAATTATTTCATATTGGTCAGGCATTACACCATCAATTAACCATCCCCAAAAAACAGACATTACAATAAAAACACCACCGTAAGCAGCATAGATTCTATGAAAATGAGTTTTTTGAAATGTTGGAACTATCCCATAAAGAAATAGTACAAACCCACCCAAGGCACCCAACATCCAACTATAATCATTTCTCAACCATAACCAAACAAGATATCCTCCACCAATTTCTAGAAATCCTGCAACAACAAATAGAAGTAAAGAAGTTAGAATATTTTTTGGAGACAATCTATTCATAATTATTCTTTAAACTGAGGATAAAAGGTTGCAGAACTAAATCAATTATAATTAAAAAATAAAGATAAAAAATTAAGAGGTTTTATTTAATTTTGAAAGTAGTGCAGCATAAATGAAAGGTAAAATTGTTGTTACTTCTGCATGTAAAGTGGATTGTCTTGCAATTTTTGTCACCTTCCCCCATGAAATTGCTTCTCTAACTAATGCCCCACTTAAACTTCCGTCAAATTCTTGAGCAGTTGTGATATAGAAAGCATAGTCTAGTCCTTCTCGGTATTGATTCCACCATAATGTATGATGTTTAGAAATACCACCACCAATCATAAATGCTCCAGATTTTTCGGCTTTGAAAATATATTCTGAAAGTAAATCTGCATCTCCAATTAAATTTAATTTAAAATCTCTGTGACTTTGTATAAACATCCAAATCTGACTTCCAACGGCACCATCCATAATTCCTGGAACCACTACACTAACATCATTTTTGTTTGCCCAATGTAAAAATGAATCTTCTCCTAAATGTTTTCCAATCATTTTACAAATTTCTACAGTTGACATTTCCCTTACTCCATTTTTGTATTCTTCTTCAAGAAATGATTGCATTTTTTCTTCAATTAATGGACCATAGTTATCCATTGGAACTAACACATTTCCTAGTCTATGAATATTTTGATCTGCTAATTCGTTATCATCCATTGTGAATGATCCTTCGTTATAATGCGAATAGTGTTTTGCAATATCATGATCTAATGCACCGCAAGTAGTAATTGCTACATCGAACCATTTGTTTTTAATCATATCTTTAATGATTCCTCGTAATCCAGTAGATACAACTGCACCCACAAATGAAACAAATTTCAAACATTTTTCATCCTCAATCATTTTAGTCAAAATATCCAATCCATCTGAAAGATTTACGGATTCAAATCCACCTGATTGGGATAATTCATCAAAAATTTTTTCTATTGATGTGTTTGAATCTATTTCAATATCTTTTACAGGACGACCTATCTCAACCATAGAGAATTTTTTGTCAGACTTCCTATAAATTTATTTTAAAAATAGAAATTTTCTGAAAGAACAAGAAATTTTTTGAGATTTTACTACATAAATCACTAATTTGGAGAAAAAATAGAAAATTAATGTTCAATATAACAAGATAAATTATACTCCTTTAGAGGAGATTCATCATGAAAGTAGGAGTAGTAGGCGCATCAGGCTATGTAGGAGGAGAAACACTACGTCTTCTTGTCAATCACCCAGATGTTGAAATTGGCATGGTAACATCAAGACAACATGTTGGAGAGTATTTACACAGAGTTCAACCAAGTTTGAAGGGGTTCACAGATCTTACTTTTTCAGAATTAGATTATGATAAATTAACCGATCAATGTGATGTGGTCTTTACAGCAGTACCACATGGAACTGCTACTGAAATTGTAAAAGCACTCTATGACAGAGGAATCAAAGTAATTGATTTGAGTGCAGATTACAGATTACATCAACAAGAAGCATATGACAAATGGTATGGTTGGACACATCCACATCCAGATTATTTACCGAAATCAGTTTTTGGAGTTCCAGAATTACATAGAGAAGAAATTAAAAAAGCACAACTTGTATCATGTCCAGGTTGTATGGCAGTAACATCAACACTAGCACTTGCACCATTAATTAAAAATGACCTCATAGATACGGATCACATAATTGTAGATTCAAAAATTGGATCATCTGGTGCCGGTTCAGGTTCTGGTACAGCACATGCAATGCGTGCAGGAGTTATCAGACCATACAAACCAGCAAAACACAGACACACAGGTGAAATTGAACAAGAACTAAGTGAAATTGCAGGAAGAAAAATCAAAGTGTCAATGAGTCCACATGCAGTAGATGTGGTTAGAGGAATTTTATGTACAAATCACACATTTTTGAAAAAAGATATTGAACAAAAAGAATTGTGGAAAATATATCGTGAAGCTTATGGTGATGAAAAATTTGTCAGATTAATTAGAGATAAAAAAGGACTTTACAAATTCCCAGATCCAAAATTCTTAGTGGGTTCAAACTTTTGTGATATTGGATTTGATTTCGATGAAGATAATAATAGATTAATTGCTTTATCCGCATCAGATAATTTAATGAAAGGTGCAGCAGGTTCTGCTATTCAAAACATGAATGTTATGTGTGGTTTTGATGAAATGAGCGGATTAAGATATACTCCATTAACTCCTGTTTAGAAATGATCACAATTAAAATCGGCGGAAGTGTTGTAGATGATTTACATCCATCCACAATTTTAGATATTAAAGAAACTGCAGAATCAGAAGGCATCATTATTGTTCATGGTGGCGGAAAAGAAGTGACAAAAGTTTGTGAACAATTAGGTAAAGAACCAAAATTTGTAACATCGCCAAGTGGAATCAAAAGCAGATATACAGATAAAGAAACTGCAGAAATTTTTACAATGGTAATGTCAGGTAGAATAAATAAAACAATTGTTCAAATGTTACAAAAAAATGGAATTAATGCAATTGGATTATCAGGAGTTGATGCAAAAGTCATAGAAGCAGATAGGAAGAAAAAATTATTGATTGTAAATGAAAAAGGTAGAAAACAAGCAATTGATGGAGGATATACAGGTAAAATTAAAAACGTAAATTCAGAGTTCATCAAATCATTACTAAAACAAGGATTAACACCAGTAATTTCACCAATAGCAATAAGTGAAGAATCAGAATTTCTCAATGTAGATGGAGATAGAGCTGCAGCATATGTTGCAGGTAGTGTAGGAAGTGACAAAGTATTATTCATTACAAATGTGGATGGACTTTTAATGGATGATGAGGTGGTACCAAAATTGACATTAGCCCAAGCAAAAGAAATTAGACCAAAAATAGGTCCAGGTATGGAGAAAAAAATTCTAGCATCTACAGAAGCACTAGACATGGGAGTCAAACAAGCTTTTATTGCAAATGGTCAAAAAGAAAACCCTATTTCTTCAGCTATCGCACACGATAATTGTACGGTGATTGAACATGAGTGAAGATCAACATATGGGAAATCTCTATCAGAGATTTCCAGTTACAATTGAAAAAGGTAAAGGAGCTCATGTTTGGGATATAGAAGGAAAAGAATACATTGATTGTATGGGAGGATATGGTGTTGCATTAGTTGGACATCAAAATCAAAGAGTCAATAAAGCTATCAAAGAACAAGTTGATAAAATAATTACAGTTCATAGTTCATTATACAACAAAACAAGAGAAGAGTTTTTGAAAAAATTAATTGAAATAGCACCAGATGGATTAACACAAGTACATCTCAATAACAGCGGAGCAGAAGCAATTGAAGCTGCAATGAAATTTGCAAGAAAGTTTACAGGTAAAAAAGGAATGGTTGCAATGAAAGGATCATATCATGGAAAATCATTCGGAGCATTATCATTAACATTTAATCCAAAATATAGAAAAGCTTTTTCACCATTAGTTGAAAAAGTTTCTTTTGCATCATTTGGGGATATGGATTCACTTCGTTCCGTAATTGATGAAGACACAGCATGTATAATTTTAGAACCTATTCAAGGAGAAAGTGGAATAATTGTTGCTCCAGACGGTTTCCTACAAGAAGTTAGAAATCTATGTGATGAAAAAGGAATTTTATTAATTTTTGACGAAATTCAAGCAGGTTTAGGAAGAACAGGACGATTATGGGCAGGAGAACATTGGAATACAGTACCAGACATTTTATGTCTTGCAAAAGGAATTGCAGGAGGAGTACCAATGGGTGCAACATTAGTTAGACCAGATATTTTAGCTGCCATAAGTAAAGGCGAACACTCATCAACATTTGGAGGAAATCCAATATCATGTGCAGCAGGAATTGCAGCACTAACATCAATTACAGAAGATGGTTTAATTGAAAATTCTAAGAAAATGGGAGAAATTTTTAGAGAAGGATTAGAAAAATTAAAAGAAAAACATACCATGATCAGAGAAATTAGAGGAAAAGGACTAATGATTGGAATTGAAATGAAATTTGAAGTAAAAGATATTCTAATGGGATTAATTCAAGAAGGTGTTTTGATGCTATATTCAGGAAGAAATATTCTCAGAATATTACCACCATTAGTAATTAAAGAAGAAGACGTAACAAAAGTTTTACATGCTTTAGATATCATAATAACAAAAGAGGAAGAAAAGAGAGATGTTTAAAGATAAAATCGATGAAAGAATAATAGGATATCTAAAAGAAGATTCTAGAGAATCATTTGTAGATATTGGTAAAAAATTAAAACTTTCAGAATCAGCTGTTAGAAGAAGAGTTAAAAATTTAGTAGATAGTAAAACAATTAATAAATTTACAATAGAATTAGGTGAAGAAAATGTTACAAGTGCAATTGTATTAGTTTCAGTAGATTCTGCAACAGATACATCTAAAGTATCACTGAAACTTGCAAAATTAGATGGAGTAAAAACAGTTTATGAAATTACAGGGCAATATGACATTACAACAATAATGAGTGCATCAAGTATTGCAGAAATCAACAATAGTATAGATGCATTAAGAAAAATTACAGGAGTAGTAGATACCAATACTGTAATTATTTTAAGAAAAATAATCTAAAACGAGTTTCGGTTTAAAATTTTAATTCAAAACTAATTTAGGATCAATTAAAAATATTTTCAACGAAAGTAGTACGAATATGTTTATATCATCAATTTTGTCTAACGAAATCAGTAATGAAGGATCCGAATCACTATGCAGACATGTATAATTCATATGAAAAAAATCCAAAGAAGATTAGAGTATTGGATAGTACTTTACGAGAAGGAGAACAACATCCAGGTGTATCGTTTACAAATAAACAAAGGATTCAGATTGCATGGATGTTAGATTATTTCGGGGTTGATCAAATTGAAATATCACCAGTAGTATCAAAAGATCATCAAGAAGCCACTAAAACAATTATCAAACAAGGGTTAACAGCAGACATTGTCTCTCATGGACGTGCACTTAAAGAAGACATAGACATATCATTAGATTGTGATGCAAAATGGTGTGCAGCATATTTAGGAATTTCAGATATACATCTAAAAGACAAGTTACGAATTTCTAGAGAACAAGCTTTGGAAAGAGCTGTAGAAACAGTAGAGTATGCCAAATCACATGGATTAAAAATTAGATTTACAGTAGAGGATGGCAGTAGAGCAGAACCAGAATTTTTACTTACTGTCTGCAAAGCTATTGAAGAAGCCGGAGTAGATAGAATTAGTCTTCCAGACACAGTAGGAATTCTACGACCAATTGGAATGTATAATTTTGTTAAGAAAGTTAGAGAGGTAGTAGATGTTCCATTGGATGCACATGTGCATAATGATATAGGATTTGCTGTAGCAAATGCATTTTCAGCATGTGATGCAGGAGTAGATCAAATTCATACAACAATTGATGGAATTGGTGAAAGAACTGGAATACCACCACTTGCAGAAGTTGCAGTAGCATTAACTTACTTGTACAAATCACCAAATGATTTTAGATTAGATATGTTGCTAGATTTATCTAAATTAATTGAAGATTATACAGAAATTAAACCATATGATTCAAAACCAATTGTCGGATCATCAGCATACAAACACAAAGCAGGTACACACTTAGCAGCAATTCTTAGAAATCCAGCTGCCTATGAACCAATCCCACCAAGGGCAGTAGGGAATAGAAGAAGAATAGTATTTGGCGAATTAGCTGGAAAAACAGGTGCAGCCTATCTAATGTCACTATTAGGATTAGAAAAAGACGACATAGGTGCAAAAGCAGTGGCATCAGGACTAAAGAATCTCAGAATGGGAGATCTAATTGAAATCCCACTCGAAGATAGACTCGAAAAAAAGATTATTGAAGATAAATAAAGAGGAGAAATGAATAAGAAATATGGCAAAATGTGAAGAATGTGATGCAGATATCTCCATACCAAGTGATGCACTTGAAGGGGAAATTGTAACATGTCCCGAATGTGGAGCAAGTTTTGAATTAGCAAAAGGTTCAGAAGGTTTCGATCTAAAGCCTGCCCAAACGGTTGGCGAGGATTGGGGACAGTGAATCCTGATGTTACTATTCTTTACGATTCCATACGTTGGGAAGAAAAAGCTCTACTAGAAGCAGGTAAAAAAAAAGGCATCAATATACAGATGGTTGATTGTAAAAAATTAGCTTTAGATTTAGAAAAAAAACCTGAAGATTATGGAGTAGTTATTCAACGATGTGTGAGTTACTATAGAAATTTACATTCTACAGCAGCTCTTGAAGGATTAGGAGTTAAAGTAATCAATTGTCTAAATACAGGTGTCTTTGCAGGAAATAAATTATTTACACATATGTTACTAAAAAAATTAGGAGTTCCAACACCAGATGCAACGGTTGCATTTTCAAAAGATGCAGCATTAGAAGCACTAGAAACAGGAGGATATCCAAGAGTGATCAAACCAACAGTTGGTAGTTGGGGAAGATTAATTTCGAAATTAAACGATAAAGATTCTGCAGAAGGAATTATTGAAAGTAGAGAAACAATGTATCCAATTTATCAAATTCATTATTTAGAAGAATTTGTAAAAAGACCTCCAAGAGACATTAGAGCAATCATGGTAGGAGATAAAATAGTTGCAGCAATTTATAGAAAATCAGAACATTGGAAAACAAATATGGCATTAGGTGGAACTGCTGAACCATGCAAAGTTACACAAGAAATGGAAGAAATGTGTATCAAAGCAAAAAATGCAGTTCAAGGAGATATTGTAGGAGTAGATTTAATGGAAAGTGAAGAAAAAGGATTAGTGGTTCATGAAGTTAATAATACAACAGAGTACAAAAACACTGTAAGAGTATGTGATGTTGACATACCTGCTCTAATGCTGGATTATGCAATGAAAGTAGAAAGATAAAATTGGACAATCATTTTACAGTTACACCAAGATTTGCAACAAAGATGTTAGAGAAAGCACTTAGATTGTACACACCATCACTTAGTGAAAAACCAATGGCAGAATTTTTAGCAGATAAATGCGATGATTTAGGATTTGAAGATATACAAATTGATGAAGTAGGAAATGTCATTGCAAAAAAAGGATCAGGATCACCAAAAATTATGTTATGTGGTCATATGGATGTAGTTCCAGGAAAAGTAAAAGTCAGAACAGAAGGAGATTCACTATATGGTCGTGGAGCATCAGATGCAAAAGCACCATTAATGGCAATGTTATTTGCTGCAGCATCAATTGAGAAAAATCAAGGTACAGTGACTTTTGTAGGAGCTGTTGATGAAGAAGGAAATGCAATAGGGATTAAAAATATTGTAAAAAAAGAAATGGACATTGATTATGCAGTATTTGGTGAGCCAAGTGGAATCAAACAAGTTACAATTGCATACAAAGGCAGATTAGCAATTAATCTAAAAATCAGTGTTCCAGATAGTTCACATGCAAGTGCTCCATGGCTTTCAAAAAATGCAATTGAAGAATCAATAATATTTGTAAAAGAATTAAAAGAAAAACTAGAATCAAATCAAGAAGGAAAAACAAAAGGAATGTTGCTAACTGCAACAATGACTGAAATTAAAGGAGGAACAAGTCACAATATAACACCAAAAGAATGTGAAACTCTTTTTGATATTAGAATTCCAGTTGACATGAATTGTAAAGATATTGAACAAAAAATTGCAACATTAGTTCAAGAAATTGCCCAAAACAGAGAGGTAGAAGCATTTTATTCAATTCTAGATGAAACTGAACCATTTGAGGCACCACATAATTCATCCCTAGTTCGGGCATTCACATTAGGAATTATGCAAGTAGAAAAATCAAGACCAACTTTAATTAGAAAAACAGGAACAGGGGACATGAATGTTCTAGGTAATCAATGGGAAATTCCAGTCGTAACATATGGTCCTGGAGATCCACATGAAGCACATACGATAGATGAAAAAGTGTCAATTAGTGAGTACCTTAAAGGCATAGAAATTCTCAAGGCAACTCTACAGCATTTAAAAAGACTACATGATAAAAAATTGCAATAATGTTATCGTTTGTAGGTTTAGGAATTTCAGGCTTTGAGTCTATTCCAATTGAAGGATTAGAGGCAATATCAAAAGCAGATATTGTGTATCTAGAACAATTTACTAGTCCAATTGGAAAATCAGATGTGGATAAAATTCAAAATGCGACAAAAGGGGAATTCATACCAGCAAAAAGATGGTTAGTAGAAGACGGTAAGGAAATTTTAGATAAATCAAAAGAAAAAAATGTCGTCCTACTAGCATATGGTGATCCGTATATTGCAACAACGCATATTGAATTACGAACTAGAGCAATTGAATTAAAAATAGAAACACGTTCCATACATGCATCATCATCACTTACAGCTATGATAGGAGAATGTGGTTTACATTTTTACAAAGTTGGAAAAATTGCAACCATAATGAGTGAAATGAAATCACTCACATATCCATACTATGTAATTTATAAAAATATCATAGAAGGTAATCATACAGTACTATTATTAGAATATAATCAAAATAAAGATTTTTTCTTAGATCCTAAAGATGCACTAAAGGAATTGCTAGAAACTGAAAAAGGTCAAGGAAGAAAAGTTATTACAGAATCAAGTTATGCTATTGTTGCTTCAAGAATTGGTTTTAAAGATCAGACAATAATTTCAGGTAAAATATCCAGTCTAATACAAACAGATTTTGGAAAAGCACCACATACAGTAATCATTCCGGGTAGATTACATTTTACAGAATCAGATGCATTAAAATTATTTGGCCAGTGTATAGATGAACCATTTGATAATTCTGAAAAAACAGAAAAAATTTCAAAACAAATGATGGAAAAATATGTTCCAATGGTAAGAGAAGCTCTTGAAGAAATCATACCATATTATAAAAATCAAAAAGAATTTGAAGTAATTTTAGATAATGCAGAACTATACATTGAACAAGCAGAGATATTTCTAAGTGAAGGTAGAGACGAAAATGCAATTTTGAGTATAGGATATGCGGATGGACTAGTTGATGCGTTAAGATTGGCAAAAGGCCTTGAATTTAAAATGTAAAATTATCAATAAATTAAAGAGTAGGTCAAGGATTACAAGAAATGTTGGAATTAATAGAAAAAACAATACTCTCAACAATGTATGTATGCCAAATTAATGAAAAATTACCAATAGAGTCAATCAAAGAAAAAACTATGTTTTCAGATGAACAAATTAAAGATGAAATTAGTAAATTAATAAAAAAAAATCTTGTCAATGAAGATAAAAAAACACTAACCGAAATGGGAAGAGACTCAATTCACATAGTACTTGCAGGTGGTGTTTTTGACATTATTCATCCAGGTCACATTTCCACATTAAATGCAGCAAAAACATTAGGAGACGTACTAGTGGTGGTGGTAGCAACTGACAATACAGCCGTTAAAATGAAAAAACGAAGACCAATTCATAGTCAAGAACAAAGACAAGAATTAGTTAATTCATTAGCAGTAGTTGATTTGTGCTTAATAGGACAAGAGAATGATATTTTTAAAACAGTGAATCTAGTAAAACCACAAATTATTGCATTAGGGTATGATCAAATACATCAAGAACAATTCATTACAGAAGGATGTAAAAAAATAAAACTGGATGCAAAAGTTGCCAGATTACAATCACCAATTCCCGAAAGCTCAAGTTCTAAAATAGAAAAAGAATATGGAGAATCTATTCACGGAATCTAAGAATCAATGATAATCTTTATTGAAACTTTTGAACCATCTTTTAATTTAGCATTTTTACGTAAGCATGTTTTAGAAATTAATTCAATTACAGAGTCATCATGATGAGTACGTTCAAGGATGATTAATTGACAATTAATAGAATTATTCAGTTTAGCTGGAAAACATTTTACCCATCCATATGTTCTCTTACCATCAGAAAAACTCTTAATTTTAAGTCCATCTAAAGTTTCAAATTGTTTAATAGATTCTTGATGAATTTTTTTGTCCAATCTTACATTTAAAGTGCCAGGAAATGGAACGTAACCAATTTTAGATATGAATTGTTTTGTGTATCCTTTTAGTCCCATGTAATATGCACCTTCACCCATTCCAGAAACCAAAGTACCTTTAAGATCAACAGATGATGGAGATGAATTCAAACTCTTTTGTAAAATAGACGACAGTTTCACCATTTCAGAAAATCCCTTAGCAGTAATTTTTACAGATAAATTTCGTCCACTAATTATTCTGCTGATGAACTTATTTTGTTCTAATTCAAGTAAATGTTTAGATGCAGCTTGTTGTGATTTGTGTATATTTTTTCCCAAAGACGAAGTGGTGATTGTAACATAATTGTATTTAGCTCCTTTAGATAAAAGATATGAGAGAGTTAAGAGGTGCTGAATTTTTAGTTCAGTCATCTAAAATCCTAAGATACGCCTAAATCAGAGAAGGTCTTTAGAGTCATGCCATCAGAGTTGGATAATTTTGCAACTCTATGTCCAATTACACATTCAATTCCAGCATTTTTTGCACCTTCGAGGAGTCTAGATGTAATAATACCATCTAAAAGAAGATATTTTATTCCAGATTGAGATGAGAGTTTACTAACTACCTCACTAATTGGAACTTTAAAAATTTCATTTTGATCACCGTCCAATGCAACAGCTTCTAAAGTTTCATTAAGATTAGGGAAAATTTTGGAAGCTACATCTGCAATGGATTTATCATCTTCATTGTTGAGTTTTGGTGCAGGTTTTCCATTTTTAATTTCATCAGCAATAGGTTGTAAAATTTCGTCTAATCTTTGAGGAGTTAATTCTTCTACTTCAACGCCGGTATCTGCTTGTAATTCATAATCAAGGGTAACAACTGATTTTAATTCTTTAAGAATAAATCCACCTGCTCTATCTCCATCAATGAAAGCAACAACAGTATCTTTTTCAGAACATAATTCTTTAATTGATTCATCAATTTTTGCACCTTCAATTGCAAGAACATTATCATATCCAGCTCGTAAGAGATTGATTACATCGGCTCTACCTTCAACAAGAATTATCCATTTTGAATCAAATACACCAGAACTACAAGTTAATTTTGATGGTCCATATGTAGATAATTTTCCAGAATCACCTTGATGAACATCATTTAACATAGTTTCACCTTCACTAACTGTTTTAGTTGCCCATTTTTGTTTGATTTCTTTTGCACGTCTTACAATATCATCTTTCTTTGCAGCACGTACATCGTCAATTGCATCCAAAGTAAATTTACAATCAAATGGACCAACTTTATCAATACTCTCAATACCTGCTGCAATTAATGCACATGTATCGATATCAGTACTCATTGGAATCACAGCATTACCACTAGTAGTATTAGATGTAGATTTGGCAATAACTTCTATACGTCCGACCTTTGATACTCGTTGAAGCTCATTCAGATTCATCTCAGGGCCCAATAATCCTTCGGTTTGACCGAAGATAGCACCGATTATATCTGCTCTTTCAACGAGTCCATCAACTTCATAGGAAAGTTTAACGTGATATTTGACAATTCCTGATTGAGGCATAAATTCTTCATCTCCTTTATCATTATACCCTCAATTCCAATCTAGGATATATGAGGGTATCGCATGTGTGAGAAATTTTGAATAGTAAACACTAAGGAGATTAAAAAATGAAAATAATGATACTAGTTTATTCAGTACTAAATGAGTGACCGCATGAACAGGATTTTGTAACATTTGGATTGTTAATTTTAAATCCAGAGCCCATTAGGCTTTCAATATAGTCAACGTTTGCACCTTGTAAATGATCAACACTGTAGCTATCAACTAAGAGTTTAACTCCATTCTCTTCTAGAACTAAATCATCTTCTTCTGGTGCTTTTTCAAAGCCCATTCCATAAGATAATCCAGAACAACCACCACCTTGAACATATACTCGTAAGTATTCAGGAGATTCGGCTTCCTCTTTCATGAATTCATGAATTTTCTCAGCTGCTTTTGCAGTTACTGTAACCATTTTTTGTGTTTGTTCAGTTGCCATTATGATCAAAAACCAATTTTAAATTATAATAATCTTTTCCCCGTCAACATACTAGTAATATCATTTAGGCTCAGTAAATAATAAAAATAAAAAAGAGACTGAAATAGCTTATTTCTTGGATTTATTTACAAATGCAGTCATTCTTTCTTGACGATCAGGATGTGTAAAGCAATTTCTCCAAGCAAGGAGTTCAATAGAAAGACCAGTATCAAGATCTGCATTTCGTCCTTTATTGATTGCAACTTTAGACATCTGAACACCCATAGTTGAACATCCAGCGATTTGTTGTGCCATTTTCAAAGCTTCTTCTTGTAATGATGCAAGAGGTACTACATGGTTAACTAATCCAATTTCTTTTGCTTCATCAGCTTTGATCATTTTTCCAGTATAGACAAGTTCTTTTGCCTTTGCTATTCCCACAATTCTCATTAATCTTTGTGTTCCACCCCATCCAGGAGGGATTCCAATTGTTACTTCTGGTTGACCTAGTCTTGCAGTATCTGCTGCAATTCTAATATCACATGACATTGCAAGTTCACAACCTCCACCTAATGCAAATCCATTGATTGCTGCAATTGTTGGTTGTTTAACAAGTTCAACAGTTGCAGTTACAAGTTGTCCAGTTTTTGCATATTCGACAGATTCATCTGCAGAAATTTTAGACATGTATTCAATGTCAGCTCCTGCAGAAAATGCTTTTTCACCTTCACCAGTCAAAATGATAACTTTGACATCATCATTATGATTGATAGTTTCAAAAGTTTTGATTAGTTCTTTTGCAACATCAGTATTCATAGCATTGAGTTTGTCAGGTCTATTGATTTTGACAGTACAAATGCCATCAGAAGTAGATGTGGTAACTAGTGACATAATTAGAGCGGAAATTATTCGAAACTTAAATGTTCTCTATTTGCCGCGTACTTTACCCCATTGAGTTAATGCAGATGCTGCAGCAACCCAAGTTCTTAGGTCTTGATAAACTGGAACATTATGTTTCTCAATTAATTTAATCATTTTTTCAGTATATGGGCCACCATTTCCACCAGCAAGAATAGGTTTTTTCTTTTTCTTTGATAGAGCAGATAGATATTCAACAATGGTTTCTTGAAGTGGATCATCCTGGAAAACAAACCACGGCATTGCAATATCCACATTATTTTCAGCTAAAAATTGTTCAATGACAAAATTATAATCATCGGCAGTTGCGCCACCACCTACATCTGCAGGGTTACCATTATGAATTGGAACTGCAGGTGGGAAATGATCCTTTATATTTTTACGAATTTTTGGAGAGAGTTTTCCAATTGTAAGACCTAATCTTTCTAATTGATCAATTCCACCAATCATCGGACCAGCACCATTACTAGTCATTGCAACACGATTACCTTTTGCTGCAGGTTGCCATGCTAGTGCCTTTAAGACTCCAACTAATTCTTGATAACTGTCAACTGAAATAATTCCTGCTTGTTTGAATGCACCCATAATCATTGCATTTGAACCACCAAGAGAACCAGTATGCGATGCAGCTTGTTTTGCACCTGCTGCAGTTCTACCACTTTTCCAAATAACAATAGGTTTCTTTTTCTCTTTCATTACACGTTTTGCAGTATTGATGAATTTTCTACCATCTCCAAAGCCTTCAACATATAATCCAATAACTTTAGTTTGAGGATCGTTTGCAGCATACCAAATCATATCTGCTTCATCAACATCAGAACGGTTACCAAAACTAATCATTTTTGATAAACCAAATAAATCAGCACTCTCCAACATACTAATTCCCATAGTTCCACTTTGTGAAAAGAATGCAACATCACCTAATTTTGAACGTATCATTCTTTCTTGTCCTTGGAATGCACAATCAAGTCTATTTGCTGCATTAAACATTCCAATACAATTAGGACCAATTACACGAATTTTGTGCTTTATCGATAATTCTTTAACTTCAGCTTCCATAGCAGCTCTATCTCCACCAAGTTCTTTGCCACCACCTGAAACAATTACAACATTGTGAATTCCTTTCTTTGCACATGTCTTCATAATTGGGCCACATGCTGAAAGATCAACACAAACAACAACTAAATCTATTTTGTCCTTGATATCTTCTAAAGACGGATAACATTTGATTCCAAGAATTTCTTTTTGTTTTGGATTAATTGGATAAACTTTACCTTTGTAATCTTGTTTTCCAAGTGCATCCAATACAGAGTTTCCAATTTTACCAGGAGTGGCTGAAGCACCAACTAGTGCAACAGATTTCGGAGTAAAGAAAGTCTCCATTGAAGTTGTATTTGGTTTTACTTTTGAAATTGAATTCTTTTTTAATTCATTATTTAAAATAATTTTTGCATCTACTACAAAGTGTGATTTTGGATAAACAACAACAGGGTTAAAGTCAATACTGTTAATGTAATTTGCATTTTCAACACCTAACTTACCAATTGAGACCAACATTTTTGCAACCATGTTAAGATCAACTGGTTCACTTCCTCTGAATCCTTTGAGAAGTTTTGAACCTTTGAGTTCATTTATCATAGATTTTGCATCAGATGTAGTTATTGGCAACATTCTAAATGCAACATCTTTGAAAACTTCAGTCATTACACCACCCAATCCAGCCATAATCATTGGACCAAATTGAGGATCATTTTGAATACCTACAATTAATTCAACACCTTTTGGAACCATTTTTTCCAAAAGAATTCCTTTTACATCAACACCTTTCTTTTTAGATAAACGTCCATACATATCATCAAAAGTTTTTTTGACATCAGCAACATTATCAATTCCAACTTTAACTCCACCAACATCAGTTTTATGTAAAATTTGTGGAGATACTACTTTCATTACTAATGGAAAACCAATTTTTTTAGCCTGTTTTACAGCATCTGCAGAAGAAGTTGCTAAAGCATAAGGAGGTACTTTGACACCATATGTTTTGAGAATAGATTTCGATAATTCCTCAGTGATAACTTTGTGATCGGTTAGAATAGTTTCTTCAAAAATTTTCTTAACTGCAGTCATCGTTCGATCGATGAAATCAAAACTCAATATATTAAACTTTGGTCAAAGCGAAAATAATGATTTAAAATTATTGTAAAAGATTCCCATATTGGATTTGACAGTAGAAATATTGTGATCAATATCTGATCGAATTTTTTGCGGATCTATATACGGTATTTGCTGTAATTTTTCTTCAGTTTTATCTAACCAAAGATTTACCATTTGTTCATTTACTTCCAAATGAAATTGTAAACCAATTGCAGTTTTATATTGAAATGCTTGGTTTTGATAATTCTCAGATAATACTAATCTAGTAGCCCCATGAGGTAAATCAAAAGTATCACCATGCCAATGAAATACAGAAAAAGGGTTTTTGAATCCAGAAAATAATTTGGAATTATTCGAGACCATAAGATCATGATAAAATCCAATCTCTTTTCTTGGACCTTTGTAGACTTTAGCACCAAAAGTTTTTGCAATTAATTGAGAACCCAAACAAATTCCTAAAATAGGCACATGATCATCAACAGAAGTTTTGATTAATTCTTGTTCACGTTTCAAATATGACAGATCATCATTAGCACTTTCAGGTGCACCAAGTATTACTACTAATGAGAATTTTTTTTCAGGTATTGCTTCATGTTTTGCATGAATTGAAGTAATAGTAAATCCATCATCAGATAATAATTCTCCCAAATATCCTGAACCTTCAATTCTAGTATTCTGAATTAATAAAACATCAGACATTGTGTAAATTAGAAAATTAAATGACTAAGGCCAAATGCCTTTTTGATTAAATGCTTCCATAACACGTTCAACTGCTAAAACCATGGTAGCCTTTCGCATATCGACTTTGTGTTTTTTAGATAATGCATATGCATCTTTGAATCCTTGTGTAATATTTTTCTCCATTTTAGATGCAACTTCATCAAAGCTCCAATAATATCCCATATTGTTTTGAACCCATTCTAAATATGAAATACATACACCACCAGAATTAGCTAAAATATCTGGAACAACAAGGATTTTTTTCTTTTCAATTACAGGATCTGCTTCAGGTAAAGTTGGTCCATTTGCAGCTTCACCAATAATTTTACAATTTAGTTTTTTTGCAATTGCTGCAGTAATTTGATTTTCTAAGGCTCCAGGAATTAAGATATCACATTTTGCAGTGAGTAATTCTTCAGTTGAAACTTTTTTACTTCCAGTATATCCTACAACAGAACCAGTTTTTGCTTTATGCTCTAAAATTTTACTTACTTTAGCTCCTTTTGGAATTAAAATAGAACCTCTTGAATCACTAACACCAACTACTATTGCACCCATTTTTTCTAAATATTCACCAGCAAATGTAGAGGCATTTCCAAATCCTTGTAAAACTACTTTTGCACCTTTTAATTTAATCTTCAAAGTTTTTGCAGCTTCCCTTACTGTATATGCAGTTCCCAAACCAGTTGCAACATTTCTTGCCAAAGAGCCACCCATAGAAATTGGCTTACCAGTAATTACACCAGGAGAATATTTGTTTCCGTTTAGTTTACTAAAAGTATCCATAATTTGAGTCATTTCTCTACCAGTTGTATAAACATCAGGAGCAGGAATATCTTTTTCTGGTCCAATAATTTCAGAAATTTTGTAAGCAAAACCTCTAGTTAATCTCTCCATTTCACCATCACTAAGTTTTTCAGTTTTTGGATTAACATAGATTGCACCCTTGCCACCACCAAGAGGAACATCAACAATTGCACATTTCCAAGTCATCCAAGAAGATAAAGCCATAACTTCACGTTCCATATATTCAACGCCACCTTCAGGATTGAAATAACGAATACCACCTTTGTATGGACCTCTATCGTTATTGTGTTGACTTCTAAAACCAGTAAATATTCTAATTTTTCCATTATCCATTTTAACAGGAATCTTAACTCTCAACATTTTATTTGGCATTGCAAGATATTCACGAATTCCCTTATCCTTGATACCAAGAATATCACAAGCATCATTAACTTGTTTAGTTGCATTAGCAAATGGATCGGACTTTACCATAATAACGATGATAGTACTATTCAGATTATATAAGTTTGGTTCAAAAATTAAGATTAGAGTTTTTGAATTTTAAAAAAATATACAATAACAGAGAGATAATTACCCTTAAATTGACTGAGAATGAACTTGTGATATCATGATGGCATCACGCGGTTACGATATGACACCTACAATGTATTCTCCAGATGGCAGAATCTATCAAGTAGAATATGCAATAGAGACCGTAAAAAGAGGAACATTAGCAATTGGTATCAGTACCAAACAAGGGGTCATCATGGCAGTTGAAGAAAAAGCAAGAACTTTACAAACTAAAAACATTACACAGAAAATTTTTCAAGTAGATTACCACATTGGAGTTGCAGCAGCAGGATACATTCCAGATGCAAGAGTTCAAGTTGATAGTGCAAGAGCATTTTCACAAGGAAATAGAATGACCTATGATGAATCAGTAGAAATTGCAACAGTTTCAAAATATTTAGCAGATACAGCTCATCAATTTACCCAATATGGAGGAGTAAGACCAAACGGTGTTTCCATGATCATTGCAGGAGTTGATCAAAAAGGAGAAGCAATCTATGTAATAGATCCTAGTGGAACATATGTACAATTTACAGCAGTTGCAATAGGTGCAGGTGCAGATGATGTAAATTCATTTTTAGAAAAAAATTATAATCCAGATATGAGTTTAGAAGAAGCAGCAGCATTAGCTATTGCATCAATAAATTTGAAAGCAGAAGCAAAAGATGAAATTAAAAATGTAAAAATGGCTAAAGTTTCATCAGAATCAAAAGTTTTTGAAAAAGTATCAGAGTCAGATTTAGAAAACTATTCTAAGAACGTATCTAAATTTACAAACTAATAGAAGTTTTAGATTTGAAAAATATTCAATTAGATTTAAGGAGAGATTAAACAATGGGTTTAGGAAGTAGTTACTGGAGCGAAGTTATTGAAGTACTTCGAGAGATAATTCCAATTTATGATAAAGTAAATTCAATAATATCATTAGGCAAAGATGTCGAGCATAGAAATCGAGGAATTTCAGGAAGAGTACTCAAAGGAAATAAGATTTTAGATGCTGGTTCTGGTTTTGGAAATATGTCTAAAACAGCACTAAAACTTACAGATGGAGATATTTCAATTACACTTTATGATCCTCTAGTACCAATGCTCAAAAATACAGGAACACATTTTGAAAAAATTCCAGATATGGCAAATGGTGTTTTTGAACATATTCCATTTAAAGATGAAGAATTTGATGCAGTGTTATGCGGATATTCACTAAGAGATGCAATTAATTTAAGAATCGCAATTTCTGAAATTCACAGAGTACTAAAAAAAGAAGGAAGAATGGTAATTGTCGATTTAGGAAAACCAGATAAAGGATTTATCAGAGCAGGGGTTGCATTTTATCTAAGATGTATTTTACCAATTCTTGCATTTAGTGCAGGGGGACGATTAGGATTAAAATTTGGAACGCTGTACGGGACATTCCAGAGATGGCCTCAAAATAAAAAATTAGAAGAATTGTTATTAGAAAAATTTTCACGAGTTGAATTTGAGAAAGACCTTATGGGCGGCGCAATAATGGTTGCAGCATACAAATGAACAGAGTTTTAATTTTAGTAAACATTACAGGTTTAATCATAGGTATTTCATATGGTTTACACGGACCCATACTCCCAATTTTTGCAAAAAATGTAATTGGTGCAACATATTCAGAATTAGGTTTTATTGGATTAGCAAATTTTGTACCATACATGTTCATTCCACTTTTTGTAGGAATACTATTAGATAGAATAAACAACGCATACATTCTAGCAATAGGTGCAGCAATTAATTCAGCATCAATATACCTTCTATCCATTGCACAATCAGTTCCAGAAATACTAGGATTTAGAATAATTACAGGCGTGGCTCATGCATTTTTCTGGCCACCATGTGAATCAATTATCTCAAATGAAAGTACAGAAAAAAACAGAGTCAAAAACATCTCTTGGTTTACAATGTTTTTTGTAATGGGTTTTATGATCGGTCCACTACTCGGAACAGCATTTTTAGAAAACTTAGATGTTACATATAGAATATTATTCCAAATTGCAGCATTCATTTTAGCTGCAGGAATAATTACTGCACTACTTACATCAAGAAAACATATCAAAAAACATCACGAAAGATTTTCTTTTTCAGCAATTAAAGATATGAAAAAATTTCCCGAAGTTATTACATTACTAATTTTTTGTACATCATCATTTGGTATAATTTTAACAATTTTTCCAGCATTTCTCAATGACAAAGGAATGAATGCAACTGATATTTTGTATCTATATTTTGCCTTTGGAATTTCACGAGTAATATCACTAGCACTAGCAGGGAAATTTGCAAAAAGGACCAGTCAAACTTTGATTGCAGCTACATTAGCTGTATCAATAGGATTAGGAATATCAGTTATTGCAGATTCAATCATCATGTTTGGAATTGCCATAGTGTTAATGGGATTTGGATTTAGTATATTCTTCCCATTAACGTTAGAAATTATTTTGAGTAAAACAAAGAAAGGAATATCAGGTAAAATTATTGGAGCATACGAAACAATTTTTGGATTAGGATGGGCAATAGGACCAACAATAGGAGGACCAATTACTCAAGCATTTGGAGATGAAACACCTTACATCATATTTTCAATAATAGGTGTAGGAATTACAATGCTAGCAATAATTTCAAGAAAAAAATTAGAACCATTAAAAATTAGCGAATAAAGAATTTTTCAAATTAATGACTAAATTAGGCACAATATCAAACATTACGTTTAATTTTAAATCAAAAAATATCTGAACATGCTTGAACATTCATTGAATATAGGAGGAAGTGAATGGATGATAATCATATTTGTTGCTGTTGTGTTAGTTTTAGGAACAGGTAAACTTCCAGGGGCAGCTAAAAAAATGGGAAAAGTTGTGAGTGAATACAACAATGCAAAAAATGAAATTCAACAACAAATGAAAGAAGCAACTGAAGAAATACCAAAAATATCAGGACCAGTAGAAACAGAGAGAGAAAAATTAGAGATGATAGCAAAATCAGCTGGAATTAAAACAGAAGGGAAAACAGATGAAGAGATTCAAAAAGAAATTTCTTCAAAGATGGGTCAAAGAACAACAGACACTACTGAAACAAAATAAAGTTATTTTGATTTTTTAATTCGATATAGATCTTTATCTAATCTCTTTTTAGCAAATTTGTAATAATCAGGAACTATTTCAAATCCAAGATAACGGCGATTAAGAGATTTACTTACTACAGCAGTTTGTCCTGAACCTAAAAATGGATCAAATACAATATCTTTTTTTTCACTAGAATATTCCAATAATTTTTTAATAATTTCTAATGGGAGTTTAGTAGGAGTTTTTTCATCACCTGACCAATATTCTCGTTTAATATCCCACACATCTTCCTTATCACGGTAGTGAAGACTTCGACCATCTTCAGATTTATCTTCTTTTTTGAATCTAGAGAAAGGGAAAAATTTTCTTTGTTTATCATTTTTACAAACATAAAGACAGTGATAATGAGATGTAACAAATTTCTTTTTTGTAACAACACCAAACTGATATTTCCAAATAATGTGATTAATAGTTACAAATCCAACATCATCTAAGGCACATAAAATATCCTTAAGATTATTCCATCCTGAAAAAACATACATGCTTCCAGAATCCTTTAAAATTCTAAAAACTTCACTCATCCAGGAAAATGTAAAATCATAGTAATCTTCGGGTTTAATTTCATTATAGCCAGTTAAGACGCTAGAAGCAGTTCGATTGTAATTAGCTTTTTTTGCTTTAAAATTAATAGCAAATGGAGGATCAGTAATTACGAGATCAATTTTATTTTTAGAAATTAATTTCATTCCATCAATACAATTTTGATTGTAAATTTTGTTAATTTCTATTTTTTTCATTTTTAAATTGAAGATTGTTTCTAGGTTAATAATCTCATTGGTTGGTAAATAAATTAAACAATAAATCACCAGATATTTCATATTAAATAGATCTTGAAATTTTCATGTCCAAAATGTAAATCAAAAATAGAAATTCAAAAAACATTCAACAAAAAAATGCATGTATCTTGTAATAAATGCGGAATTGAAGACATAATAGAATTTTCAAAAAATCCCGACGAAGTATTCCTAGAATTTCTGACAAGATTTGACAAAGGATTAGTTACAGAAAAAGGATTAGCTGATGGATTAACAGATGAAGGGATCATTAGATCAGAAAAAGAAATTAAAGAAATGATAGGTAAAACAAATCCTGAAAAATTTATTGAAAAAATATTATTTTCAAAAAAAGATTTTATTTCAGATTATAAAATTTTAAAGAATTCTGAACCTAAAATGGGATGTAAAGTTAATGAATTAGGATTAGATGAAAAAATTGCAGAGTTTCTAAGTCAATTAAAGATTGAACAGTTTTATAAATTTCAAGAAGATGCAATTCAAGAAATAGTATTTGGAGAAAATATTATAATTGAAGCACCAACAGCATCAGGAAAAACAGAGGCATTTTTAATTCCAGTAATTCAAAGAATAAAAAAAGAATCCAATCAAGGAAAAGTGTTTGCAATTTTTGTATATCCAACAAAAGCATTAGCTAGAGATCAATATCCAAAAATTAAAAAATTTGCAGATAAAATTAAAATTAATGTTAAAGTTTTTGATGGAGATACCAAAATAGAAGAAAGAAGAGAAATAATTGAAGTACCACCAGAAATTTTAGTAACAAATTTTGATGTATTACATTATCATCTATGGCATCAAACAAAGTTTTCATCAGTATTAAATTCAACAGAAATTTTAGTAGTAGATGAAGCACATGTTTATTCAGGAATTTTTGGATCAAATGTTCACTATATTATAAAAAGACTAAAACGAATTTGTAATAAAAAATTACAATTTGTTGCAGCATCAGCAACACTTGAAGATGCAAAAACATTCTGTGAGCAATTATTTGGAGAAAAAATGCAACTGATTAAGGGATCAGGTAAAAAAGGAGAAACAGATTTTGTGATGCTATTTCCATCACTTAGAACACAAAGAAAACTAATGGTGGAATTGACAAAAAAATTAACAGGTGAAAATCACAAAACAATGATTTTCAGTAATTCACATTTGAATGCTGAACTTTTGGCAATGCAGGCAAAAAAACAAAAAATCAACATCAAAGTACATCGAGCAGGATTAATGGTAAATTACAGAATGTCAGTAGAAAAGCAATTCAAGGAGGACAAATTACAAGCAATTTCATGCACTCCTACGCTAGAATTAGGCATAGATGTTGGAAATGTTGATTGCGTCATATCATCCACAATACCAGTAAACAGACTCACTCAGAGAATAGGTAGAGCTGCAAGAAAAGGTCAAAGAGGATATGCATTTTTAGCATTAGGAAATGACCCTATTTCTCAATATTACAAAAATCATCCTGATGATTATTTTGAGGATATAGAAAAAACATACATTGATCCAAAAAATCCATTTGTAGAAGAATTTCAAATTTTAGCAATGGCATGCGATAAACCAATTTCAAAACATGAATTAAAGGAACATCAAGAGACAATTGAACAGCACATAATGAAAGAAAACATTGTAGAATCAAATAACAGAATTATTCCAAATTTTGAAAAAATTAATTCCATTTTAAATGATTACAGCATAAGAGGGATAGGTAAATCAATAGATATTTTTCTAAATGAAAAAAAAGTAGGGGATAGAATACTACCAATTGCATTAGAAGAACTACACAAGGATGCAATTTATTTTCTAGCAGGTTCACGTTACAAAGTAAAGGAATTAAATTATCCTGAAAAAAACTATGCTAAAATTGAAAGAATCCCAAAAGATTATCCTTACTATACAAAATCACTAACAGAAGAATGGCCAACAATTGAAACGATATTTGAAAAAAGAAATGCAGGAGGAATTGAAATAGCATTTTGCAAACTACACATCGAGAAAAAAGTTTACGGGTATGTGAACATAGAATTAGGACAAGAAGTTACACAAGGTGAAAAAGTTATGTTAGATACACCACTAGAATATGATTTCATTACAAAAGGGATTGTATTTCATGCACCAAGACCACTAAAAATTATGGATGAATCCGAAGATGAAGAATACACAGAAGCCAGTGGATATCATGCTACAGAACATGTTGTAATTGAGGGCAGCAATATGATTACAGGAGGAGTATCTCAGGATTTAGGAGGCATATCATTAGGTACATCAGGCTTAATTTTCATATATGATGGAGCCATTGGAGGCAGTGGTGCGAGTAAAGCATTGTATGATAGATTTGAAAAGGCACTTGAAAGAAGTATGCATATTGTAAAAGAATGTCCTTGTAAAAACGAGGCAGGGTGTCCACGATGTACATTTTCGTACAGATGTGGGAATAATAATGAATATTTACACAAATATTCAGCATTAGAAATTCTAGAAAGAATCAACAAGGGGGAGAAAACAGAATTGATAGACCCAGTTGATGGAGATAAACCATTAGTATAAAAAATCAAAATGGGATAAATATAAGAAAAAAATAAGATAACTATGGAAAAAGTTGCTCTTGTCACGGGTAGTTCATCAGGTATTGGATTAGAAACGGTATTGGCACTAGCAAGAGATGGTTATGAAACATTTGCAAGTATGAGAGATACCACCAAATCAGGAGAATTAGAATTTTCTGCAAAAAAAGAAAATCTCAAAATAAAAATTATTCAATTAGATGTAGATAAAGAGGAATCAATTGTTTCAGCAATTAAAAAAATATCTTCAGAACATGGAAGATTAGATGTTTTAGTAAATAATGCAGGTTATGGTCAATTTGGTTGTACTGAAGATATTACAATAGAAGATTTTAGAAAACAATTTGAAACAAACTTTTTCAGTATTGTCAGAATAATTCAAGAAGTATCTCCAATAATGAGAAATCAAAAATCAGGAATTATTGTCAATATGAGTTCAGTTGTTGGAAAAATAGGATTACCAGGTTCTTCAGCTTACATTAGTACAAAATTTGCTTTAGAAGGATTTAGTGAATGTTTAAGATACGAGTTAGGTCAATTTGGAATAAAAACCACATTAATTGAACCAGGAGTAATTAAAACAAACTTTTTCAATTCTATGAAAATACCAGAATCGAAAACAGATCCAAAATACAAAGAGTTAACAGATCATATTTTGGCAGGTCTCAAAATGATGGCACAAATGGGTACACCACCATCACAAGTTGCAGATGTAATTATGAAAGCAATTCACAGTGATGAAGTATTACCACGATATATCGTAGGAACAGATGCAGCCATGTTTATGGAAGCAAAACAGTCCAAAACAGACCTAGAATTTGAAAAATACATGAGTAAAGAGCTATTTCCAGGCTAAAAATCACTTTATGTTAAATTATATACAGATACAGGAGAGTTTTTGTCAAAGTCCACAACTATAAGATGAAATGAAATGAAATGGAAAAAATTACAACATAACGGAATCTTGTTTCCCCCAGAATACGAGAAACAGGGAATTACGATAAAAGTCAAAGGAGAGACTATCAATCTTGACATAAATCAAGAAGAGATGGTGTATCAATGGGCAAAGAAAAAAGATACCCCTTATGCACAAGACAAGATTTTTCAAAAAAACTTCACAGGAGATTTTGCAAAAACATTAGATTCAAAATTTAAAAAAATATCATATGAGGATATTGATTTTACAAATGCATACAAAATTGTAGATAAAGAAAAAGACCTCAAAGAAATGATGACAAAAGAAGACAGAAAAGCATTAGCTGTAAAAAGAAAGGAATTACGTGAAAAATTAAAAACAAAATATGGAATTGCCATCATGGATGGTAAAGAAGTTGAAGTTGGAAACTATATGGCAGAACCTCCAGGAATATTCATCGGTAGAGGAGAGCACCCACTAAGAGGTAAATGGAAACCAAGAGTTACTGCCAAAGATGTCACATTAAACCTTGGAAAAGATGCAAAAAAACCAGAAGGTAATTGGGGCAAAATTATTCATGACAATGATTCAATGTGGTTAGCAAGTTGGATGGATTTTCTTACACAAAAAAGAAAATACGTATGGTTAGCAGATACTGCAGGATTAAAACAAGACAGAGACAAGGAAAAATATGAAAAAGCAGTTAAACTTGGAAATGAAATTGAAAAAATAAAGGACAGAATTGTCAAGGACATGAAAAGTAAAGATCCTAAAATTAACAGAATATCAACTGCATGTTATTTAATTTATAGAACTGCCATGAGAGTAGGAGACGAAAAAGACCCAGATGAGGCAGATACAGTAGGCGCAACAACTCTCAGAAAAGAGCACATCAAAATTACAGCAAATACAATTGAGTTTGATTTTCTAGGTAAGGATAGTGTCAGATGGCAAGAAACAGTAGTAGCTGAAGGTCATGACAAGCAATTCCATGAAAATCTTAAAAATATAATTGAAAAGAAAAAACCAAAAGACGAAATTTTTGAAGGAATCACATCAAGACATGTTAACCAATACTATTCAGGAATTGTAAAAGGCTTAACTGCCAAAGTGTTTAGGACATATCTTGCAACTACAGTTGTTAAAAATTATCTAATAAAACATGATACAATCAAAACAAAAACAGCAAATGAAAAACTATACCACGCCAAGTTAGCAAACTTGGAAGCTGCAATAATGTGTAACCATAAAAGAACAATTCCTAAAACATATGAACAAACATTACAAAAGAAAAGAGATTCTATTAAAAAATTAGAAAAAGAAAAAGTATGGGTAAAAACTCAAGACACCCTTAAAAAAGTCGAATCAAAAGAACCAAAAACAGATACTCAAAAGAAAAGTAAAACAAAGAGAATAAAGACACTAAATGAACAAATTAAAAAACAAAAATTAAAACACAAAGAAAGGCTACAAAAACTAGAACTTCAATTAGACTTGTCAGAAAAAACCAAAGATTATGCAATCGGAACGTCCCTTAGAAATTACATAGATCCACGTGTTTTCAAAGCATGGACTGATGAGGTTGGAGCTGAATGGGAGAAATTGTACACAGCAGCATTACAAAAGAAATTCCTCTGGGTAAAAAACGAGGATGTAGAATGGAAGAATTTAAAATAAAAATATCATTAAAATCAAAAAATAGGACATAATTTAGCATCGTAGAATCATTTAATTTCCCATATTTTTGACCATATAGTATGCCGGGGTAGCTCAGCCTGGTTAGAGTGCCAGTTCAATTGGTAAACTCTAACGGTTCTCCAACTAAGGCAATACTCATAATCTGGAGGTCGCGAGTTCGAAACTCGCCCCCGGCACACAGATTATTTTAAAAATCATAAGATCGGGGTTTCTATGAAAAATTTTATGAAGTTCTAAGAGTAATATTCTTTGAATCCCTTGTCAGTAGGGACCAATTCAGTTTTCATACCAAATAATCCAGATTTTTGTTGGGCTTTCATCAATCCATTACTTTCCAAATCTTCTAAAATGGAATTAAGTTCCTCAGTAGTCAAACCTGTATTTTTTTGAATATTTTCAAATAATCGAACTCCTCTGTGTAATTCACCTAAAACTAACATGTTTTTGGTTTGAGGTTTTGAAGACTTTGGAGGTTCCTGGTATTCAGTAGTGTTTGATTCGAATTGTTCATCAGACTGTTTTTCAAACCTGCCAAAATCAGAATCATATTGTCTTTCTGAGATTTCCTGAGAGTTAATACTTCCAGATTTGAATTTTTTCAAAACACGAGGTAAAATACGTGCCAATGGGACCATTAGGAAAATTATCAAATAAATCCATGAAAAATCAGCTTCCATGAATATTAGATAGAAGAAACAAGATAAATCTGTTGAGGAAGACTATTCTACATTTGAAATGCAAATAATGATGGGTATAATAGTAGGAAAACTCATCAATTAATAGATGTCAAAGTATCAATCTTCTCCAGTTAAAGTAAACATGAGTGGAGCTAAATTAGTTCTTGGAGCCATTATTGTTCTTATTATTATTGGAGTTGTAGCATCATCATCAGTTAAAATTGTAGAATCAGGTAATAGAGGAGTACTTACACAATGGAGTGCAGTAGATTTAACAGCACCGCCACTTAACGAAGGTATTCACTTTGTTGTTCCATTCCAAGATGAAGTAGTACAAGTTGAAGTTCGTACTCTAAAGTATGATAAAGATACTAGAAGTGCATCAAAAGATCTTCAAACAGTTCAAACCACAGTTACTGTAAACTATCATGCAGAATATGAGAAAGTAAATTATCTTTACAAGGAAATAGGATTAGATTATGAAAATAGGGTTATTGGACCAGCAGTTGAAGAAACAGTAAAACAAGTTACTGCAAATTATAATGCAGAAGAATTAATTACAAAAAGACCACTAGTTAAGGGAGATATTGAAAATGCAATTAGAGACAGATTAAACCAATTTTATGTAGATACAGAAGTAATTTCAATTACAGACTTCGAATTTTCACCATTATTTGCTAAAGCAATCGAGTCCAAAGTAGAAGCAGAACAAAAAGCCCAAAAAGCAGAAAATGATCTGATTAGAATCGAAGTAGAAGCAAGACAGCTAGAAGCTCAAGCAGTCGGTTTAGCAGCAGCAAACATTGCAGAAGCACAAGGTGAAGCAGAAGCAATTTCAATTATCAACAATGCATTATCACAAAATCCATACTATCTAGAATGGTTAAAGACCCAAGCATGGGACGGTAAACTTCCACTTGTAGTAGGAGAAGGTGGAACTCCATTTATTGCAATTCCAACTTCACCATAAAATAACTAAGTAAGAATTATTTTTATTATAAAATAACTTAGTAATTATTTTTCTTGATTTTTATGATTATCTCTAATTGCATCATACATTGCTAGAAATTGTTCTGGTTCATTTTTTGTATAATTTTTTTCAAGTTTCTGAATTTCTTGAGGAGACAACAGTTCTCCTTTATTTTCATAATATTCCTTGATTATTTGAGAAGGAGTCTTATCAATATTGTATTTTTCAAGTGTTTGAGTTATTGATCGTTTAGATAACATATTTTGTAATAATAATTTGTAAACCAAATAAGAAGAAAGTGCAATTATAGTAACAACCAAAATCGGTATTATGATAACAGCTGCTGCCATACTATCTGTAGAATAATTGTGTATTTCATTGTTATTCTTTTTTTAGTAATAAAAAATTTCTTTTTAAGAAATTCAAGTTAATATTAAATGTAGTATTTCTAAATTTTAAGCAAATTGGGAGAATTTCAAGAGTTTACAGAGGCATTATTTGGACAATTATCAGTTGAAATTGATGAAGAAAAAGAGATTATCAAATTAGCAAGCAGAGCAAAAGAGGATCTAAAAGGAAAGATAGAATTTAACAGTCTAGAAAATATTGCAACAGATATTTTTTCCACATATAAAAATAAAGTAGAAGAATTTCTAGGAGTAAAAATCCCAGAAGATATTGAATTAAAATTTCCAGAATTAACAGATTTAAAAAGATTGAAAGGAGAAAAGGTATTTGCAGATAAAGAATCAAAAGAATTTGTGACACAATTATTTAATGCAGTTGCAAAAGAGGATAAAACAAGAATTGCAGAATTAATGCAAGAGGATACAGCCAAGTATTTAGTATATTCAACATATGCGATTCAATACGTTTCTAAAATTACAACAACTTATGGAGATTATCTAGATTCAATAATTTATTTAAATAAATTTATTCTATCTAGATATCCTGAAATAATTCTTCACAAACAAGGTGAACCATATGATGCAAAATTTGATAATGTAAATTCAGGATATGTAGGTGCTGTAAAAATGACAGTTGTTGAAGAATTAATTCATGCTGCTCAGGGAAACTTGCAACAAGTAAACAAAAATGCAGCAATAGAAGTCAATAAAATAAATGAAGAGTTAGCCAGTATAATTTTAGCATTAGATTCAGAAACAATTAACAAACTTTCAGAATACTGTCAACTGCAAGCTGTACCAGATGATTTCCCATTTGCAAAAAAAGCAAATCTATTTTTCTTTTTGAATCCAGATCATTTCTTAATTGAACAAATAGGACCAGATGTAATGACATTCACTCACGTAGAAATAGATCCAAAGATAGGAGAGTCAATTCCACAGTTATTAGAGATTTATAAAAAATGGCTAGTTCCTATACAACAACATCATGCAGCATTTACAGCAATGGAAGGAATGGCAGCATTTGCCATTGAAAATATTTTAAAAGATGATAAAGATTTTCAAAATTATCTGACTACCTTTATGGGCACTGATTTTTCAGCATATCAAGTAAGAAAAAGTATGGGTAAAGATTTTACAAAAACAATATATGAAAAATTAGGCACTAATACATTCAAAAAAATGATTGAAATCCCTCCAAATACAAAAGAATTGAAAGATCCTCAATTATACCTAAAAAAACTGAGTTAGTAATAATTGAGTGAAAAATTTGATCCATTAGTTGCAGAGTGGGTATCATTTGTAAAAAATCCAAATTTCAATTTAATTGAAAAATGTCTTAAATTTTCACAATTAATAGAATACCCAGATTTACAAGTTGAAGAATATATTAAAAAAATTAATCGAATAGGAATGTCATTAAAAGAATCAATTAGTGATGTGAAAAATCCGACATATCTAATTTCAATGTTAAATGAACATCTTTTTGAAAATTTAGGATATAGTGGAGATGATGATGATTATTACAATCCAAAAAATAATTTTCTCAATGAAGTTATAGATAAAAAAACAGGTTTGCCAATTACAATATCTATTCTGTATGTTGAAATTGCAAAATTTGTTGGATTGGATCTTAAAATTGTAGGATTTCCAGGTCACGTATTAGTGAAATATAATGAAGAAATGATATTAGATCCTTTTTACGATGGACGTTTACTAAACATTGATGATTTACAAGAAATTTTAGATGTAAATTTTGGCGGAGAATTAGAATTTAAACCAGAATTTCTTGATGAAGTAAAATCAGAACAAATTCTAATTAGAATGGTTCGTAATTTAAAAAATTCATACATACAATCATTTGTGTATGATAAAGCGTTACGTTGTGTGAATATGGCTTTAGGAATTGAACCAGAATCTCCAGAAGACATTAGAGATAAAGGGATTTTAGAACAGAGGTTACTAAATTCAGAAAAGGCATTACAATATTTGAATAAATATTTAGAAATAAATCCCAATGCAGAAGATGTAGATTTTATTTTAGAATTAATCAGAAGTATTAAAACAAAAAATTAATCAATTATTGAATCAACATCTTGACCTTGTTTAATCATCGATATTTCATGACGAGCAATTTTATTTCTTAAAGCTCCTTTCAAAATATCGACTTCACTTCTAAGTAGTGCAATTTCATCTTCAAGTTTTGCAACTCTCTCATAAATGGTTTCAGCATCTGAACTCATAATGAATTATGAATAAAAAAATGTATTAAAAAGTTATGGGTGAATGATTTAGTGACTATATGATTTTTAAATTATAATTCAAATTCTTGGCGACATTTTTCACATTTTGCTCTTTCTTCACCTGGTGAGCCTAAAAGGAAAATTTTTCCAATGGTTTGACATAAAGGACACATTCCAGTTGTAGCGTTTTTTGGGCCTGTACGAATGATTTTTTGACTTTTTCTACGTCCCATGAAAAAACTTCTCTAATCGGTCTATTAAGGTTTAATGGCGCGGGGAGAGGGATTTGAACCCACGAGTTCTTGCGAACATAGGATTAGCAATCCTACGCCCTACCAGGCTAGGCGACCCCCGCATAATTAGAGCTAGATGTATCTGTAAATAAATTCATTCTTTATCATACAATTACAATGATAGAATTAATTAGACGTAGATCAAAATCTTGGAATAATGAGTAAAAAAGCTGCAGTAATGAAAGGAGATGGTATCGGTCCCGAAGTTGTAGATTCAATGTTAAAAGTTCTAAAAGAATGTAATTTTCAATCAGAATTAATTTTATGTGAAGCAGGCTCAGAACAATGGGACAAAAACGGTAGAAAAGATGCATCCTATATCCCAGATTCAACTATGAAAACATTAGAAGAGGTAGACTGTTGTTTTAAAGGACCAACTACCACAATTCCAGTTCCAGGTGCACCAAGAAGTGTTGCAGTTACATTAAGACAAAAATTTGAACTTTATGCAAATATCAGACCAACTAAAACTTATGATAGATTAACACCAGATAGAAAACTTGATTGTGTATGCTTTAGAGAAGCAACTGAGGGTCTCTATACAGGAGTAGAAACAAAAATTACAGATGATGCAGCAATTGCAATTAGAAAAATTACCAGACAAGGAAGTAGAAGATTACTTAATTCAGCAGTAGATTGGGCAAACAAATTTGAAATGAAAAAAATGGTTGCAATTACAAAAAGAAATATTTTAAAACAAACAGATGGAATATTTTGGGATGAAACACAAAAAGCAGTTGAAGGAACTGGAATAGAATTATCTGAGATATACATAGACAATATGGCACAACAAATGGTAATTGCAACTGAACAGTTTAATGGTTCAGTATTAGTCAGTACCAATTTATTTATGGACATTATTTCAGAACTTGCATCAGCTTTAGTTGGTTCAATTGGATTAATTTATTCTGCAAATATTGGAGATAATTATGCAATGTTTGAAGCAGCACATGGAAGTGCACCACAATTTGCAGGACAAAATAAAGTTAATCCAACTGCAACTATATTATCAGGTGCATGGATGGCAGATTATCTAGGTGAAAGAGAAATAAGAGATGCAATATTTTCTGCAACTGAACAAGTTATCAATGAAGGCAAAACAGTAACATGGGATATTGGAGGTAATTCAACTACTACACAAATGACAGATGCAATAATTACATATGCAAAAAATAATTTAAGAAAATAAAATTGAAAAAACAATCACATATTGTAGTGGATTTACCAAATATCTCAATACAAAATAAATAAAACACGCATAAGAAAATTAAACATATGGGATTCAAAAAAGGCATTAACAAATGTGTAGAATGTGAGAAAAAAATGTCAGAGGATCCAAATGAAACAGGAATGTGTAGTAAATGCGGATCAGGTGCAAGAGTGGATTCAGAAATTCAAAAAGAATTAAACGATTTAGGAATAATCTAAATAATTAATTTATTGCCTCTACAAGAATCAGTTCTTCAAAAAAAAGTTTCTTTTGTGCAATGATTTTAGTTTTCAAACCTAGTTTTTGGGCATAATCAATGAGTTTAGAATAATTAGATAATGAAGATGTAACAAAGATGAATTTACCATCTTCTTTAAGATTTTTTAAAGCAGAATCAAATATTTTTTTTGGAATTTCAAATCCTTCAGCACCTCCATCAGTGGCAATATCTAAAATTTCATCAGTTGCCAAATAAGGTAAATTACAAACAATAAAATCAAATTTAATTTTTAATGCATCTGAACTATTACAACATATTAGATTATCAGTTTTGTAAGAACTTTGATGTTGTAATACTTTACAGTTAATATCAGTTCCAACAACAAGAGAAAAATTATTACAAAGTAATTTTGTCAAATATCCAGATCCACTTCCAATATCTAATGCATAATCACCTTTTTCATTCTCAATATTATTTGCAATAAAAAAAGTATCCTCGGATGGAGGATATTCATCATTTTTCAAGAATTTGTTTTGCAAGATTAACTATTTCATCTCCTGAAAGATCATCAACACGTTTCTCTATTGTACTTTGTTTATTGAATTGTTTTAAAATATTTTTTACAGTTTTTCGCCTATAAGAAAAAATATTATTAATTGTAGAAATGAGATTTTTATCCAGAGTAGTCTTTTTTGAAATTTTTAAAATAACTGAATCAATTTTTGGTGGAGGGGAGAAATTATTCTTACCAACATCAGATATTTTTTTAATATCAAATGCATGAATTGCAATTATACTAATTGCTCTTCTATTTTTTGATGTTGCAAAAAGTTTGTCTGCAAATTCTTTTTGAACCATGATCACTCCATGAGAAAAAGAATTTTGAGCTAACCATTCAATTGCATCTTTACTCCTAGAATAAGGTAAATTAGAAACAAAAATTGAGAAAATATCTTTTTTCTTAAATCCATCCCCTGATTTTAGCACAAGATTATCAAATGTAGCAAATTTGGATTTTGCTTTTTTAATTAAATTTTCATCAGCATCAACAGAGATAACTTTTTGAGCGTGTTTACATAATAAAGGAGTTAAAATTCCAAGTCCAGTGCCAATTTCAAAAACAATATCATTTTTAGAAATTTCAGCTTCTTTAACAATTAATTTTGCAATAGATTTTGAATTTAGAAAGTGTTGTCCCAATAATTTTCGTTTTATCATCTTTTAACAAAGAGATTCATTCTACTTTCACCAGAAATTTCATCCATAATTCTTTCAGAGATATGTTTTACCGGATCTTTAAATCCAACTCTATCTTGTAAATCCACATAACTTTCAAATTTTTTCTTTTCTCTTTCTTCTAACATTGTTTTCATGTATGTTTTCCCAATCCCAGGGATTAATTCAAGAGCATGTATTCTTGGAGTTAACGGTCGTGCATTGTTAAGATATTCTACAAATTTTATTTCATTAGTAGTTACAATTTTTTCTACAACATTAAGTAATTCACTTTGAGCAGATGATGAGATATTATCATATTCCATTTTACCCAATACAGAGGAAATTTTAGTTCTACCATCTTTACCGATGTAAATTTTCTCTCCAATTTCAAAACTTGAATTTGGAACTCCAAGAACTTCTAAAAGAGTTAGACGATCTTCACCAATGGAAGTAATAATAATTCCATCTCGTCCTCTAACAGTAGTTGACTTTCCTCTAGGATTAAAATCTAAAACATATGCATACTCTTCATATTTTCGAGTAGGGGATTGTGCCCGATACAAAATTTATTTCTCCGAAAAATTAAGAATGCTCCTGGATTATTTTGAGCATTTTTTCCAGGGTTTCAGCAAGAATTAATTTTTTCCAACCGAATGTAAATGAACGTAATTCAGCCATACTTGTTGGTCTGATATTTACAATTTCAACAGCTTCATCTTCTGTCAATTCACAATCTTTGATTAGTTTCTTTTTCATTTCTTTTGCATCTTTAGAATCTATAGATACAAATTTTGAAACATAATCATATGTCCATCTTTGAATTTGATCCATTTCTTCAACATCAACTTTACCTAAAATTTCTTTAACTTCAGAAAGTGAAATTGCTTGTTTTTTTTGTACTTCTTCCATAATTATACACCGAATGGTTTTATGTGATCCAATCTAGTGATTAAGGTTTTTGGTTTATCACCTAATTTTACACTTAAAGTGATTGCACGTCTACCAACATTTGTTATAACACCAACTTTACCGTGATATCGTCTATGTGGTAATCCCTTATGCTGTCTTGGATCAATGATGACAAGTGCTTGTTGACCTTCTTGGTATTCACGTAACAAAAATGATACTCCTCTAGGGGCTCTTTTTGTCATTACAGATCTAGATTTATGTTTAAATCCATGTGAACGACCATGAGATTTCTTAGTTGCCATGAGTGTAAAACCTTGGGAAGCCCTATTTTAACACTTAGGACATATTTCTAAAAAAATTAGCCAATAAGATCAGTTCTGAGTTGTCCACATGCAGCTGAGATTTCAGTACCTTTTTCAATTCTTATTGTACAATTTACACCTGAACTTGATAAAATTCTTTCAAATTCATGAACTCTATTATTTGATGGTCGCTTAAAATCACCTGCAGTAGGATTGATAGGAATTAGATTAACATGGGAACCGTTACCTTCTAAAAGCTTCGCTAAATTATGTGCAATTTCTGGAGAATCATTAACTCCATCCATCAAAGCATATTCAAAAGTTACACGTCGACCAGTTTTTTTAAAATAATTATGACCAGATTCAATAATTTCTTCAACAGAATTAGAAGTTGCAGTAGGAACTAATTTTTTTCGTAATTCATTAGTTGGAGCATGTAATGATATTGCCAATCCTATTTGTAAATTTTCTTCAGCTAATTTTTCAATTCCAGATTTAATTCCAATAGTAGATATAGTTATGTGGCGTTGACCTAATCCAAATCCTCTAGAATGAGTTAGAATTTTTACTGCTCTAATCATTTCATCATAATTTGCCATAGGTTCACCCATTCCCATAAAAACTAAGTTTGTTACATGTTCACCCCTTTGCCTTAAAATTTCTTCAAAATGAATTACTTGAGATATAATTTGTTCAGCTTTTAGATTTGTTTCAAAACCCATTTGTCCAGTTGCACAAAATACACATCCCATTGCACATCCAATTTGAGTAGAAACACATATTGTTGATCTTGGATGACCACCTATTTTGTTTGGTTCGTATTGCATCAAAACAGTTTCAACAGATTTATCGTTAGTTAAATTAAGTAATAATTTTGTAGTATCTCCATCTTCACTTACAATACGATGAGTTTCTTTTGCTGAACCAATGGTATAACCAGATTCAACTAATTCAGAAATTAATTGTTTAGGAAGTTGTTTGATATCAGAAATATTTTTCGGAAATTTATAATATAATGGAAGTAAAATTTGATCTGCTCTATATCGAGGATAACCCATATCAACTACTAGTTTTTCCATTTCTTCAGGAAGAAATCGATAAAGATCTACCATAATACAATATCACAATCCCAAATGATATTAGAATTTAATGAATATGAATTAAAGAAAAATAAAAGAAAAAGAAGAAAAAATATTCTAGAGACTAGAAATCATCGGATGTAATATCTGCACCGTGATCTTCTACTGCACCTACTTCAGGTTCTACTGTAGCCTCTACTTCAGGTTCTACTGTAGCCTCTACTTCAGGTTCTACTGTAGCCTCTACTTCAGGTTCTACCACATCTTTAATTTTAGGCTCTTTAGTTTTTTTAGCTGCTTTTTTTGCAGTCTTTTTTGGTTTTTTCTCTGCTTCTTCAGGATCAATAATTCCTGCTTCACCTAAAGCAAAAATAACTTCTTCTTCAGGATGATGAGGACTATCCACCATTCTAGCAATTCGTTTTTTACCAGATTTCTTAAAGTAGATTCTGTAAGTACTTGTGTGTGCAACTACATTTCCACCAATAGGTCTAGTTGGATCTCCAAAGAAAACATCAGGAGAAGCCATTACTTGATTAGTTGCAATTGCAGCACAATCATATGTTTCTGCAATTCGAACCAACAAATGAACAAAATGATTTAGTTTTTGTTGTCTAACAGACAGTGTACCTCTTCCAAGATATTCAGCACGGAATAATCCAACTGCAGAGTCTGCAACAATTAGTTTCACATTGTTTTCTTCAATTATAGCACCAGCTTCTTCAAGAATTAAAACTTGATGTGCGCTGTTATATGCACGTGCCACAATAATATTATCCAAAACTTTTTCTGGATCCATATCATGAGCTTGAGCAATTTGAACAATTCTTTCAGGTCTGAAAGTGTTTTCAGTATCAATATACAAAACACCACCTTCAAGTCCACCTTCTTCTTTACTTTTTTGAACCATTACAGACATGGTATGAGCAAATTGTGTTTTACCACAACCAAATTCTCCATAAACTTCTGTTAAAGCTCTAGTTTCTATACCACCATCAAATAGTGTATCAAGACAATTTGTACCAGTTGTAATTTTACCAATACTTTGTCGAGTTTTATAAAGTTCACTTGCACTAATGAAATCTTTAGCAAGTAGTCCACCTTCAACCAAATGTTTTCTTGCTTTATTGACAATTTTCTCAGCTGTATCTTTTTCCATTCCAGTTATTTCTGAAATATCAACAGGACCTCTGACGATGAGATCCATGACGTTGTGGACACCTGCATCGGATAATTTTCTTGTAGTTACAGGACCTACGCCCTCTAAACTATCTAATCTTAAATCTTCAACCATACCGTATAGTACGGTACCTGTACTTTATAAGAGTATTGTTTTAAAATTTGATCGATAAATTGTAAAAATTATGAAAAATAACTAACGTCGTTTTCTTCTTTGTCCAGGTTTATTTTGTCCTGGAAATCTACCTAAAGCAAATCTTTTTTTGAAATTACTTTTATTTGCAACACTAGAGCTGTCGCCTACGATTTTTCTACCTTCAACCTTAGGTGTTT
>CABXQD010000003.1 GCA_902514275.1 uncultured marine group I thaumarchaeote
ATAAATTATCAAAAATTGTTAAATCCAATATGGATATTAACTCAATTGAGAAAATGTTACAATGATTCTTGAATCTATATCTATTATCGGTTTTGCAATTTTAATAGATTTGATTTTTGGTGATCCAAAAAATCGTTATCATCCAACAGCTTGGATAGGAACATTAATTGCAAAATTTACCCCAATTTTAAAACATCAAAATTCTTTATTTGAAAAAATTGGTGGTGTTTTCATAATAATATTTACTTCTAGTATTGTAATTTTGTTATTATCGAGTATTGATATTGGAATATCTTTAATCACTGTTGATTACGTATCATTAATTATTTCTGTAATTGTTGGAGCATTATTACTTAAAACAACCATTGCGATTCGTGGAATGGAAAAACACGCAATTAGTGTTTTGGAATCTTTGGAGGATAATAATTTGGATATGGCTAGAAATTATTTATCTATGATTGTAAAACGAAAGACCACAAATTTAGATAAAAATCATGTATTTTCAGGCGTATTGGAGAGTATCAGTGAAAATACTGTTGATGGTATTACTGGACCTATGTTTTATTATGCAATTTTTGGCTTATTTGGTGCATTTGTCTATAGAGTAATCAATACTGCAGATTCAATGATTGGATACAAAAATGATATTTTTAAAAATTTAGGATGGTTTACAGCTAAATGTGATACAATCTTAAATTATATTCCATCTAGGCTCACTGGATTAATGATGGTTGTTTCTGCAGCAATTTTGCAAAATAATTGGAAAAATTCTTACAAAATAATGATAAGAGATGGTAAAACAACTGAAAGTCCTAATGCTGGATATCCTATGGCAGCACTTGCAGGTGCTTTAGAAACTAAATTTGAAAAAATTAATCATTACAAATTAGGTGATGGTGAAATTGTTTTAACAAAGTCTCATGTCTTATCTGCAATTAAAATTATGAAATTAACATCAATTCTTTTCTTTGGAACAATTGTAGTTCCAATAATTTTTATTTTGTATTTGATTGGATGGTGGCTTTATGTTTAAACAAATTGGTTCAGTATTTTCTTTCTTAACCATATTACCAACATCAAATTCTACATTAGATGATATTGCAAAATACATGTATCTATTTCCTGTTGTTGGAATTATAATTGGAATTTTAGTTGGTTCATTTGGTTTTGGTTTATCCTTTCTTTTAGATCCAATCATAGTTAGTTTTCTTGTAGTTGTATCAATTGCAATAATTACTGGAATTCATCATGCGGATGGTTTAGCTGATTTTGCTGATGGTCTTATGGTAAAAGGAAACAAACAGAAAAAGCTAAATGCAATGAAAGATCTTTCTACTGGTTCTGCAGGTGTAGTTGCAATTGTTTTGTATTTGATTGGATTAGTTGTTGCGATTTCACTTACAACTGGATTTGATTTGTTTAAAGCAATTTTGATTAGTGAAATTTTAGCAAAATTCTCAATGGTTTTAATGGCAAGTTTGGGAAATTCAGCGTCATTAGGCTCAAATTCACCTTTTATGAAAATCATGAAAGATAAGAAAAAATTGATGGCAGCGTTTCTAATTATGATAATCCCTGTTGCTATTTTGGGTGAAACTACTGGGCTTGTAATGCTAGGCGTAACTTTTATTGTTACATTGATAATTTTAGTAATTTCTAATCGTAGTTTTGGCGGTATAACTGGTGATGTTCTTGGTTCAACAAATGAGTTAACTCGTTTAGCATCATTAATGGTGTTTGTATCACTATGATTGGTTTAGTTATGGCAGGTGGAAAAGGCACTCGCATGAATTTAGATGATGAAAAATTACTGCTCAAATATAAAAAACCAATAATTCTTCATGTCATTGATTCTTTAAAAGACTCAAATTGTTTTTCAAAAATTTTTGCGTTAACCAGTCCTAATTCTCCAAAGACAAAAAATTTTTTACAAGAAAATAATGTAGAAATTATTAATACAAATGGTATTGGATACGTTGAAGATTTAAATTTCATACTTCAATCAACGAATGATTATGTTTTAGTAACTTCTGGTGATTTACCATTATTAGATCAAGATATAATAAAAAAAATTGTTAAACATCACGATCCTAAAAAAATTTGGACAAGTGTACTTGTCACTAACAAATTTTTAACTATGATTGGATTAGAATCTGATTACTCAATACAGTACAATGATCAAACATGTAATTATACTGGAATTTCTATAATTAATGCCAATAAAATTAATTCATCAAAAAACTTGGATGAAAATTATATTGTTATTGATGATAAAAGAATTGCATTTAATTTGAACACAAAGCAAGATTATGAATTACTCGGCACTACCTGAAACTTTGCCATTAATTTTTGCTTTAGAACCTGTTGGTTCTGAAATTGTATTGCCACATGAATTGCATGCAATAACTGTTGATGCATGAGAATACACTATTTGTAATTCACCGCATTCTTCACAATTAACTTTTTGAAACTTACTTGATGGTTTCGGAACTTCGATATGATCTTTCTTCATGCTGCTACCAACTCAAATTTCTTAATTCTAACCCCTGTTTTATTGTATTTCTTTTTACAAACAGTACATGTCATAATAGGAGTAACTTTCTTAGTAACTTTTGCTGGTTTTGCAAGTTTTGGGAATTTTTGTCCACCATAACCTTGTTTACGTTCAGCGTGACGACGTTCACCTCTAGCAGAACCACGTCTTTTTCCAGCCTTGTAAATGGAGACCTTTTGATCAGTATGTGTTTTACATTTTGCACAATACTTTCTGATCACCTTTGGAATGTTCATATCAACAAAACCTCTTCACCCGTAATTTAAGCATTGAACCTATAATAGTCATAAATTCCATTTATTATTATGAATTCAAGCCTAGCCCATTCTATTAATTCTCTCAATTCAGTAGCACTTGGTGAGAAAAAAGCTAATCTTGTCTTAACAAATTGCAATTTACTATCTGTTTACACTAGAGAAATCATTCCAAAAAGTCAGATCGCAATAATTAATGATCGTATTGCATATGTTGGTCCTGATGCAACTCATACGATAGGACCAAAAACAAAAGTAATTGATATTCATGATAAATTTGTCAGTCCTGGATTTGCAGATCCTCATTTGCATATTGATCAATTTGTATTGCCATCTGAATTTGCAAAACAAGCTCTTCTTTGTGGTGTAACATCTCTTTTTTCAGATCCAATTGATATTGTTAGTGTTGCAGGTTACAAGGGGTTTCAAGAATTTCTTAAGTTAGGGGAGAATTTACCAATTAGAATTTTTCAAGCAGTTCCAGGAGGACTTCCTGTAGATGCAAAGTTCAGTAATAGTAAATCATTAAGTCCATCACAAGAAAAAACTGCAATAAAACATCCTCATGTAATTGGGATGGGTGAAGTTTTTTCATGGACTAAAGTAACTTTACGTGAACCAAAAACAATGAAATCACTTTCAACAATGTTAGAATGTGATTGTATTATTAATGGACATACTGCAGGTGCAAGTGGAAAAAAACTTAATGCATATGTTTCATCTGGTATACTTTCTTGTCACGAACCAATTAATTTTGATCAAGTGTTAGAAAGATTACGTTTAGGAATGTGGATCATGATCAGAGAAGGTTCTATACGTCGTGATTTAAAAGAAATTATTCCACGTGTTTTATCAAATGGAACATATCTTAATCGGTTAATGTTTTGTTCTGATGGTCTTGATCCATTAGATATTTCTAAATTTGGTCACATTGATTACTGCATACGTGAATCCATCAAACTTGGCTTAGAACCAATTGATGCGGTTACAATGGCATCAAAGAATAATTTTGATTACTATAATATGGGAAAAGATCTTGGTGGTATTGCACCTGGAAAATTAGCTGATATCTTAGTTTTTGATAATTTAAAATCATTTAAACCAAAACATGTTTTTGTTGGAGGTAAACTTGTTGTTTCTAATGGTTCTTTTGTAGCTCGCATAAGAAAGAATGTAATTTCTCCGTGGATTAAAAAAACAGTCAAGTTAAAAAAATTCTCTAAAAATGATTTTCTAATTAAATCCAAAAAAGATCATGTTGTAGCAAATACAATTTTTATGCAAAATGAAATAATTACTAAATTGGGAACATCAGAACTTCATTCTAAAGATGGCCATGTTTCTGCATCTTTAGATTCTGATATTTGGAAAATTGCGGCATTTGATAGGATTCATGGAACAAATCAACATTCGATTGGATTTCTTGAAAATTTTGGTGCTGATATTGGTGCATTTGCTTCAACTTGGAGTTTTCATGAAAATGATTTGATCGTACTGGGTTCAAATGATTCTGATATGGCAATTGCATCAAACCATTTAATTAAAAATCAAGGTGGATTGGTTGTAGTCAAATCTGGAAAAATTCTTGCTTCATTACCTTTACAATTTGGAGGAATAGTTTCTACTGATTCTTTTGAGACTGTCTCATCTAATTTTGAGAAGATCAATAATTCTATTGTAGAAGCAGGATGTAAATTCACTAGACCCCACCTGATCCCTCTTTTCCTGCCTTTTCTCGCGTTACCTTCGATAAGGATTCTTGCAGGCGGAATAGTTGATGTAAAAAAACGATCTTACATATCGCCTATCAATTAGGCAATGTTAAAAAGGGGGATTTTGAGAATCGAAAATGAATCTAAATGGCATCAATTCAACAAGGACCAAATGGACCTGTATTAGTTCTTAAAGAAAGTGCGTTACAACAAAAAGGTAAAGATGCACAACAAAACAATATTGCTGCAGCAAAATTAGTTGCAGAATTAGTTAAAAGTAGTCTTGGTCCACGTGGTCTTGATAAAATGCTAGTTGATTCCCTAGGCGACGTTACAATTACAAATGATGGTGCTACTATTCTTAAAGAAATTGATGTTCAACACCCAGCAGCAAAAATGATTGTTGAGATTTCTAAAACTGTAGATAATGAAGTAGGTGATGGAACAACTTCTTCTGTTGTTTTCGGTGGTGCATTATTGGCAAGAGCTGAAGATCTTTTGAAAAAAGATGTTCATTCTTCAACAATTATTGAAGGTTTTCAAGCAGCATCTGAAAAAGTTCTTGAGATTTATTCACAATTATCTAAAAAAATTCAACCAGATGATAAAGCATCACTTCTTAAAATTGCTTCAACCAGTATGCAATCAAAATTAATTTCTGAAGATAGTTCTAGTTTATCAAAAATTGTAGTTGATGCAATTCTTAGTATTGCAACAAAAAAAGGTGATCAATATTTTGTTGATCTAGAAAATATTAAAGTTGAAAAGAAACCAGGTGGTTCAATTGAAGATACACAAATTGTAAAAGGTATTGTTTTAGATAAAGAAATTGTTCATAGTGGAATGCCTACAAGAATAGAAAAAGCAAATATTGCATTAATTAATTCTGCATTGGAAATTGAAAAAACTGAAATGAGTGCAGAAATTAGAATTACAGATCCAACTCAAATGCAAATGTTTTTGGAAGAAGAAAATAGAATGCTAAAAACAATGGTTGATAAATTACATGATGTTGGTGCCAATGTTTTGATTTGTCAAAAAGGAATTGATGATATCGCACAACATTATCTTTCAAAACATGGAATTATGGCAATTCGTCGTGTTAAAGAAAGTGACATGATTAAACTTTCTAAAGCTACAGATGGTCGAGTGATTAGTAACTTAGATGATTTAACTGAAAAAGATCTTGGTTCTGCTGATTTGGCTCACCAAAAGAAAGTTGAATCTGATAAATGGGTATTCATTGAAGGTTGCAAACATCCACAATCTGTTACATTACTAATTCGTGGAGGAACTCAAAGAGTAATAGACGAAGTTGATCGTTCAATTCATGATTCATTAATGGTTGTAAAAGATGTTATTGAAAAACCAGAAATTGTTGCAGGTGGAGGTGCTCCTGAAGCTTTTGCAGCATCTCAAATTAAAGAATGGGCAGATAATTTTAGTGGTCGAGAACAACTTGCAATTAAAAAATATGCTGAAGCATTAGAGATTATACCATTAACTATTTCTGAAAATGCAGGAATGGATCCAATTGATACAATGGCTACTTTACGATCAAAACAAAATCAAGGTCAAAAATGGACTGGTATTGATGCAAAAAATACAAAAATTGCAGATATGATGGCAATTAATGTTGTAGAACCAATTGTAGTTAAAGAGCAGATAATTAAATCTGCAACAGAAGCAGCATGTATGATACTCAGAATAGATGACGTTATTGCAATATCTGGTGGTCCAGGTGGCGGTGGCGGCATGCCTCCAATGGGTTAAATTTAGTTAAAACTTAATCATACTACTTTTCATAAATTATTGTTGTACAAAATTGGTGTAGATTTAGGTGGAACAAAAATTGAAATTATTGTTCTTGATGACAATCTAAATATTTTAGAAAGAAAAAGGGTTCCAACCCCTCAAAATAATTATGATGAAATTATCAATTCAATTGTATCTTTAGTTAATGATGTATCTAAAAATATTTCTGATTTTTCTTTAGGAATTTGCTGTCCTGGTGCAATTTCAAAACAAACTGGATTAATTAAAAATAGTAATACTCAATGCTTAATTGGCAAATCCTTAAAAACTGATTTAGAAAATAAACTCCAAAAAAATATCTCTATTGAAAATGATGCTAATTGTTTCACTTTATCTGAATCTAAAATGGGTGCTGGTATTGAATTTGATTTAGTTTTTGGTGTAATTTTAGGGACTGGTGTGGGTGGAGGAATTGTAATTAATAATATTCTTCATTGTGGTAGAACCAATATTGCTGGTGAATGGGGACACCATACTTTGCATCAAAATGGTAATTCTTGCTACTGTGGAAAATCTGGTTGTGTGGAGACTTACATTAGTGGACCATCTTTAGAAAAACGTTGGAATCATCTTACTGGATTAACCCAATCTATGCCTGAAATTATTAATAATTTTGATTATACTGTTGGAAAACAATGGAAAGATGAATTTCTAGATAATTTTGGCTATGGTCTTGCAAATGTAATTGATATTTTAGATCCTGATGCAATTATTCTGGGTGGCGGTTTATCAAATATCGATTTTTTATACACTGAAGGTGTGGAGTCAATTTATTCAAAAGTATTTTCAGATGTTATTGAAACTCCTATATTGAAAAATAAACTTGGAGATTCTTCAGGAGTATTTGGTGCTGCACTTTTAAATTAATTTTCTGGACATCCTTCCATTTTTGCAATGAAATATCCATTAGTCATTATTTCAATTTCAGTATCTTCTGGAACCGATTCTGAATGACAAAACTTACATTCTTCCGTAGTAACTTTTGCATTATTTTCTCCAATTGATTTTAGCCATTCTTTTGCAAAAGAAATTGCAGTTACAGAATCGTTTTTGTCAGTAATTACATCAAAATGTATTGTATGTCCATCATTTGCTTTTACATAAGTATCAAACACATGAAAATCCATATCTATCACAAATTTTTTACATATTCGTCTCTAATTTCAAGAGTTTTATCTACAATTTCATTTACATCTACATCTAATTCTGTAGTAATCAAAATTAATCCTGCACCTCCAATTGGTATTGTTATTCTATAGATTTTTTCATATTTTGCTAATGCAAAAATTGGTGTTCCAATTTTGTCTGCAGTTTTTTTCCTTGTTGACCATCGGTAAATTGCTTGTGATAATGATGTTTCAGTTTCTTCTCTAGTTAGATGCGATGTAACACCTGGTCTTATTTTATCATGAAGTTCACCATAATCATAAACTGCGGCATATCTGATTTTTTCATTGAATTCTAATATTTCATCACAAATTTTTTCATAGCTCATGATCTTTCACTATTGTGGCTCAATTGTTGCTGGTGGTTTACTTGAAATTGTATATGTTACCCATGTTACATCTTCAATTTCGTTAGTGATTCTATTACTCATTTTCTCTAGTACTCCATGTGGCAGTCTTGTCCAATCAGCAGTCATTGCGTCAATAGAATCTACAACTCTTATCATAACTATGTTTCCATATTTTCTTTCATCGCCTACTACGCCTACTGCTTTATCATCCCCTACAGCGGCATATGCTTGCCAAACTTTAGTATAAAATCCAGACTCCATTAATTCTTCTTCAACAATTTTACTTGCTATTTTTGAAATTTGTAATTTTGTCTGAGTTATTTCTCCCATAATTCTAACTGATAATCCTGGACCTGGAAATGGATGTCTCATGAAAAGATTTTCAGGAACACCTAGAATTTTAGCTATTTCTCTAACTTCATCTTTATATAATTCTCTTAATGGTTCTAAAATTTCTAAATTCAACCAATCTGGTAATCCTCCAACATTATGATGAGATTTTATTACATCTGCTGGGCCTTTTGAAACCCCACTTTCGATTACATCTGGATATAGTGTTCCTTGAGCTAACCATTTGAACGGACCTTCTTTTTCAGCAAAATTTGTAAAAACACGAATGAATTCTTCACCCACAATTTTTCTTTTTTGTTCCGGATCTTCTATTCCTTTTAATTTTTCAAGAAATTGATTACCTGCATCTATTGATGTAAAATTAACTTTAAAATTTTCTTTAAACATATCTTCTACTTCTTTTTCTTCATTTAATCTTAACAATCCATTATCTACAAAGACACACTTGAGTCTATTTCCAATTGCTTTGTCAATTAGTAATGCCACTACTGTAGAATCTATTCCACCACTAACTCCACATAATACATTTCCATCAATTTTAGAAATTTTTTCTACTGCTGTTTCAATAAAACCTTCCATTGTCCAATCTTGTTTTGCACCACAAACTTTTAGAACAAAATTCTTTAGAATCTCGGTGCCTTGTTCTGTATGAACTACTTCTGGATGAAATTGAATTCCATATACTGATTTTTCATCTGATGCAATTGCAGCTGCTTTTGCCCCTTCAGTATGACCAATTATCTTAAATCCTGATGGAATTTCTTCAGCCTCATCACCATGACTCATCCATGCACGAACAGATTCTCCTATACCATTTAACAAATCACTGTCGTTGTCTACTGTTAATAATGATGAACCATATTCTTTGTTTGCTCTTTTTACTTTCCCTCCAAACTTATCTACAATTAATTGATGTCCATAACAAATTCCTAGTAATGGTAAATCCATGTCAAAAATTTTATTTTCTGGAACTGGAGCTTCTGAATTATAAACACTAGATGGTCCCCCTGAAAAAATTATTCCTTTTGGATTATGTTTTTGAATTTCTTCATAACTGATATCATATGGTACTAACTCTGCAAAAACAGAAAATTCTCTAATCCTTCTACAAATTAAATGACTATACTGTGAACCAAAGTCTAAAACTAAAATTTTGTCCATACTATCACTTACTAATATTTTCCAACATTCTAGTTAATGACCATCCTGCGGTGTTAATTAATTCAGTCACTCTTTGTTTTTCTCTGTAATTTTTAATAATAATTTCTCTAATGTCAGTTCCGTTTTTATTAATAATATAATTAATGATTGATTCCTTCTGGATCTTTCCATTCTCTGCTTCAACAGAATCCTTCTTCTTCATTTCTCCAATAATTCTATCTAAAAAGAATGATTTGAATGGTGGTGTATCTGCATTGATCAAAATTTGTTCATCCAAAATTATTGAGACTTGTTCAGGTGTAACATATGCATTTGCAATTATTTTGCCATCATTTCCTCTTTTAATTGGAATTGAATTCTCAACTGGTTCTGGCACTTCACTTTTTTCCTCTATTTTAGGTTTAACTTGTGTTTTTAATTTGGATGCCTTGACAAAACTAGAATCTTTTAGAAATTCATCTAATACCGTGATATTTTTCTCTAACATGTCAATTCCTTCCTGATGTTTATCTACCTGTTGTAGCATATTTTCTCTTAAAGCAACTATTTCTTTTACTTGCTCTTCTGAGAATTTCATAATTTAATTAATCAGTAATGGGTATTAAATGCATTCTAGGTAATTATGTTATCCAGTTCTTGATATGTTATTTTTTTAAATCCTTTAATTGGTTTTGATGTGGTAAATAATTCTGATTTTGTGATCGTTGATAACCAAATTAAAAGATTTTTTCCTATTTTTAATTTTTTTAATTTTATTTCTCTATCTGATTTTTTTGTATTAGAAAATTTGCCAATTTGATTTCCAAAATCCATTCCAAATAAAATAATTTTCTTTGCATCAAAATAACTTGCTAAGAACACTCCTCTATCTCCATCTGTAAAACCTCCAAAATTTTGAATTTTATTAAATGGATTTGTTTGAGTTGTTCCAACACAATTTTTCATTTTTTTTACCATCTGCAACTTTTCAATATTGTCACCATGTGCATGTATGACAAATATTGATTTTGTCTTTGATATTTTTTTAATTGTATCTTCATTTCCATCCAAGTCTGTTACAATGATATCTGGAATAATCCCATTGTCAATTAATGGTTCTAATGAACTATCAGCTGCAATTTTTATGGATTTTTTTAATTTTTTTAATTTTGGAATAGCAATTGATAATGATGGACCAGAACCTATAACAAAAACTGTATTCCCTTGTATAATTTCTCTAATTTTTTCTATACTATCTGTTTTTTTTAAAATTGAATCTAAAATAAGAGCTGATTCTTTATCTTTTTTTTCACTATAGTTCATTTCCTTTAAAATAGTAAAATATCTTTTTTTCCAACCTGAAATCATCATATAACTCAAATTGTATGAGGTTTTGATAAACTATATGGCAAAAATTGCAAATATTTCTGTTGGTGGAAGAAACCCTGTTAGGATTATGGGTATTTTGAATACTAGTCCAGAGTCATTTCACAAAAAATCAATCAATACTACTCGTATGAAAATCAAAAATGCAGTAATTCAAATGGAAAATGATGGTGCAGACTTTATTGATGTTGGAGGAATGTCTACTGCACCATATTTATCTACTAATGTGTCTGAAAAAGTAGAATCTGCAAGAATTCTTAATGCAGTTAAAATCATTCAAGATAGTACTAACCTTCCAATATCTGTTGATACATGTAGATCCAGTGTAGCTAAAAATGCTTTAGAAAATGATGTTGAAATAATTAATGATATTTCAGGATTAAAATATGATGAAAAAATGAAAGATGTATTATCTAAATTTCAGCCTTCAATAATTTTATGTGCATATGATTCTAAAACAGTATCTGGTAGCACAATAACTTCAACAAAAAAACTTCTTACTGATAGTTTAAAAATTGTTAAAAAATCTAATATTTCTGTTAAAAAAGTTGTATTGGATCCTGCCATTGGGTTTTTTAGAAAAACAGGAAAAGGTAATTTTTTTACAAAAATCAACACTGATTGGGCAAAACGAGATCTAACTGTTATTAAAAATCTGAATTCGATAAAAATGAATTATCCTATTCTAGTATCCGTTTCAAATAAATCCATTATTGGAAATCTTTTAGAAAAAGAAAATACTTCTGATCGATTGTTTGGATCTATAACTGCTGAAGCAATATGTGTTTTAAATGGAGCAAATATTATTCGTAGTCATAATGTTATGGCTACAAAAGATGCCGTCACAATTGCCTCAAAATTATCAAAATAACACAAAGGCTTATAATTAATTTTTAACCCTTGTAACAAGGTTTCATTGGAATTTAAAGAAGGATTAACATTTGACGACGTTCTTCTCGTACCCAAATACTCTGATATTACAAGTAGGAGTCAAACAGATCTGAAAACTCAGTTATCTCGAAATATTTCTTTAAACATCCCTTTTGTGAGTGCAAATATGGATACTGTTACTGAATCATCTATGGCTGTAGCCATTGCACGTGCAGGTGGAATAGGAATAATTCATAGATTTTTAACAATTCAAGAGCAAGCAAATGAAGTTCTTAAAGTAAAACGATCTGGAAGTGTGATGATTGAAAATCCTTATTCTATTACTGCTGATAAAACAATTGAAGATGCATTAGATTATGCTGAAAATAAAAATATTTCAGGATTATTGGTAGTTGATGATAATTCAAAATTAATTGGAATTGTAACTGAAAGAGATTTACTCTTTGCAAATTCTAAAAATCTTATTCAAGATGTAATGACAAAAGATGTTGTCACTGCAAAATATGGTGTTTCTATTGATGAGGCAAAAGTCCTTCTACATGAACATAGGATTGAAAAATTACCTTTAGTTGATGAATCTGGATTTGTAAAAGGTTTGATTACAAGTAAAGACATAACAAATAATGCTGATTATCCAAATGCATCTAAGGACAATAAAGGTCGTCCTCTTGTTGGAGCTGCAGTTGGAGTTAAAGGTGACTTTTTAGAAAGAAGCGAATCTCTTTTAGAAGCAGGTGCTGATACTTTAGTTGTTGATATTGCTCATGGACATAGTGAAAATGCAATCAGTACTGTGAAAAATATTAAAAAAGCATTTCCTGATTGTGAATTAATTGCAGGAAATATTGCAACTGCTCAAGGTGCTGAAGATTTAATGAAAGCTGGAGTTGATGCTGTAAAAGTTGGTGTTGGTTCAGGTTCAATTTGTATTACTAGAGTAATTACTGGTTCAGGTGTACCACAACTAACTGCAGTAATGGATTGTGCAAAAATAGGTCGTGATTATGGTATTCCAATTATTTCTGATGGTGGAACTAGGACTTCAGGTGATGCTACAAAAGCATTGGCAGCTGGTGCTTCAACTGTTATGGTTGGAAGTATGCTAGGAGGTACTGATGAATCTCCTGGAACCGTTTTGACTAAGAACGGAAAACGTTTCAAAGTATATCGTGGAATGGCTTCTCTTGCAGCATCAATAGGAAGAAAATCTAAAGAAACTGGTTCAACATCATTTGATGATGATCTTAATGATTATGTTGCAGAAGGTGTTGAAGCAATGGTTCCATACAAAGGAACTGTAGTAGATATTCTAAAACAATTAACAGGTGGAGTTCGTTCGGGCTTGAGTTATTGTGGTGCACATACAATTTCTCAAATGCAAACAAATGCAGAATTTATTAAAATGTCTAGAGCTGGATTTGCAGAAAGTCAGCCTCATGATGTCTCTTTAATGTAGATAATTTTTTAAGCAGTATCTGAAGTCATTTTATTATGTTAGCTACACGAACAATTATTGGAATAATTGTAGGCAGTCTTGTAATTGGACTGGGTGGTTATTCTTTAGTAACTTCTTTAGCACCAACAATTTCTATGAATGAAAATTTTGTTATAGGCTCTGGAGAGTCTGCTTCTTTTTCAATTCCTGCACCAAAAGATGCACCACAATATATGATGATTGTCGGTGATGCTTTTGATCTCAAATTAGCTAGTCCCGGTGATGGATTAAACATTCCAAATACTTCTTACAAAAAGGAACTGGTTTTAGATTGGACTCATACTGAAGAGGGTCAAACAATTATTGTGATTCAAAATACAGGTGCTAGTGAATTAGAAATTACTGCAAATACTAATCAGACACCTGATCCATTTGGAATTACATTTGATTTCATGGTAATTACATCTGGAGTAATTATTTTGGGATTTAGTTTGGGTTTTACTTTACGAAAACCAAAAGGCTTTTAGCTTAATTTAGCAGATGGGTATGAACCTAAAATTTTGATGAAAAGTGTTTCTTCTTTAATTTTATTTAACATTTCTAAAATTTTCAATTTCTTTTGATGACCTTCAAAATCTACATAGAAATTATATTCCCATGTGTTTGCTTTTGTAGGTCTTGATTCTATTTTTGTCAAATTAATATTATTTTTATTAAAATTTTCTATAATTCTATACAATGAACCTGGTTCATGTTTTATTGAAAAAATAATTGAAGTTTTATCATTACCTGTTTCTGGAGACTCTTTTTTAGATAATATCAAAAATCTAGTATAGTTATTGAGATTATTTGCAATATTTTCTGTGATAACAGGCATATTGTAAATTGCTGCAGCCTCTTTACTTGCGATACATGCACAATTTTTTTTATTTAATTCTTGGATTATTTTTACACTACCTGCTGTATCATAAGTAGGAATTGTTTTCATGTTATTCTTTTCAATAAAATTTCTACATTGACCTAATGCCTGTGGATGTGAGTAGACTGTATCAATTTCTTCTATTTTACCAAATCCAATTAGACAATGTTCTATTCTATGATATGTTTCTCCTGTTGCGTTTAGATCAGTTGAATACAATAAATCATAACTTTCACCTACACTTCCTTCTAATGAATTTTCTACGGGTAAAATTGAATATTCTGTAATATCTTTAGATGTATTTTCTAAAATTTCTGCAAATGTTGAAAGTGGAATTGTTTTAACATCATCTTTGAAAAAGGATTTTGCTGCAGCTTCACTATATGCACCTCGTTCACCCTGGAACGAAACATCTACCATTTTTTTATTCTCTCAAATGTATGAAATCATTTTTGCCAAAACTAGAAGAAAGTTTTCTTTCATCAATCCATGAACAATCTGTGCATTTGATGGCATCTGTAGATTTTGCGACAACTTTTCCTCCACATTTTCTACATTTTGTAAATATAATTCCTAATTCTCGCTCATCCATTACTGCATGAATTGTTCCATTAAGATGTGCAACAATTTTCAATGATACTATGTCGTTAACTAATGCCACATTTCTTATTCTCATATTTCGTGTTCCGCAAATACATTCAACTTTTGAGGTAGTTGGTTTTCCATTAATGTAATCAATTGAAACTGCAATCATAGATGACATTACTGCTGCAACGGTTCCAATTATTACATCACCTACTTTTGGAATTGATAGAAGCTTTGGATGGCTTACATTTACCCTTCTTGTTTCTTTATCCATATCTTTTTCTCCCATTGTGGCTGCTCTGACCATGTCTCCATCATCAAAAGTATTGTGTCCAGCCTCATATTCCTCAATTGAAGCTATTTTATCTCCTGGAAATACTGAATTATCTGACATAATGTAATTTTTCTTGTTATGATTATAATTGTTTTTGGTACAAAAGATTCTGATAAATCATATATCTCTGAAAATTAGAAAGTAATCATGAGGGCATTAGTATATGATGAATATACAGTTGATGATGATTTTTCTAAAATTTTAAAAATCAAAAATTTACCTAATCCTGAACCACGATCTGATGAAGTTGTTTTCAAAGTTATATCTGCAGGACTAAATTATGATGATATTTGGGGTATGCGTGGTAAACCTTTGGCGATTCCATTACCTCACATCTCTGGAACAGACGCTGCAGGTATAGTTACTGCAGTTGGTGATGATGTTAAAAATATCAAAGTTGGAGACAGGGTTGTTTCTCATGGAAATATGTCATGTAGAGTTTGTAAAGCATGTACTAGTGGACGAGAATTTGATTGCAAAAAAAGAATAATTTGGGGTTTTGAAACTGGACCACTTTGGGGTGGATATTGTGAATTTACACATCTTCCAGAAGTTAATGTGTTAAAAATTCCAGAAGGTGTAACATATGATGAAGCAGCAGCTGCATCAATGACATTGTTAACATCTTGGCACATGCTAGTTGGTAGAGCTAAAATTCAACCTGGACAATTAGTATTGATAATGGGTGGAAGTTCTGGAATTGGAACTTTTGGAATTCAAATTGCAAAATTATTTGGTTGCACAGTAATTGCAACAGCAAGTCCTGACAAACTAGACAAATGTTTAGAACTTGGAGCAGACTTTGCAGTTGATCACAGAAAAGATGATTGGCATAAAGAAGTCAGAACAATCGCAAAAAAAATTCCAAAATCTTTTGGTGATGTTTCTGGTGTTGATGTAATTTTTGAACATATTGGTGGTTCGCATTGGAATAAAGAATTAACTTTGTTAAATTATGGTGGTACTATTATTACAACTGGTGCTACAACTGGATATAATGCTAAAACTGATTTACGACATATTTTCTTTAAAGGAATTAATATTTTAGGCTCAACTCAGGGTACAAAATCTGAATTGGAAGAGGGGTTCTACTGGATGTCACAAGGTAAAATAAAATCAATTATTGATTCTGTATTTTCTTTAGATGATGCAGTTAAGGCTCATAATAAAATGCTAAATGGTAAAGGACTTTTTGGTAAAATTTTGATTAAACCTAATTTTAATGAATAATGGCTAATCTTAAAATAAATTCAATTTTAGATGATCTAATTTTGTAATACTTTCAAATTTTTATGATGCTTTAGATTTACTTGAACATGCAATTTCTCAGGGAACACAATACAAAATTAAAGCAAAAATCTAAATCTTTTGAAAATTTATTTGATAATGTTAGATTTCAAAATTTAATTTTTTAATTATAACCAGTGTGGGATTTCTAAATACTCGTCAATACTTTCTTTTCTTAAAACTTTTAGAAGTGCATTAGCCTGAGGCGTTGATAATACTGGCTTGTCAAATTGATTATCCGTAGAAATTCTTGGACATGCAACTTGAATAAATGCATCAATACCTCTTAGATTGTTTAATCTTTCATTTGTAATATCCGTCAAAGCAAATAATTGTACTTTCTTGCCTTCTTTTTCTAATTCTTTTTTAAATTTTAAGCCAAAGACTTTTGATAATTGTCCTTCCTTTAATCCAATAATTATTCCAAATGAATTTGCTTCTGCCGCTTTGTATATTGCAAGTGTTGCTTTCTTTTTTAATGTCCGTGCAAATTCTGTTACTTCTCTTACTTCGTTAAAGTATGGATCTAAGACAAATGTTGGTAAGTTTGTTGATAATGCAATTCCTGCTGCATGAAAATTACTTTGACCTAAAAACACGTAGGCATCAACTTCTTTTTTTAATTCAGTTGCAGGATAAAATTCACAACCAAATACTTGGCCATCATTTAATTGTCCTTTACCTTTTCCAATTTTAACATTAATTCCATTCTTGGTCAAAATTTTCTCTACTTTATCCATTTGATGTAAATGCTGACTATCTGTAACAAGTGAAATTAATTTTCCTTTTAGTCTTTCTGTACATTTTTCTGCAACACTTTCAAATCCAACATCATCAAAAGCATCAATCAAAACCAAATTTTTTTCTAATGATTCTGTATTAATCGTATGTCCAATGTTAAATTGAATTTCTGCTCCTAATATTTTTGATCCAGTTGTGTTTAAATCACAAGTTCCCCACGTTGTATCTGCTAAAACATATGCTGGTATGTCATATTTTGTTGTAATTTTAATTGCCATGTCTTGAACTTGTGGTAACATTCCATCTGGACCATTTAATGAAACTGACGCTGGATTTTTTTCTTCTATTTCTTTGAAAATTCTTGCTTCATCAATTATTATCAATTTAGCTTTGAATATTGTATTATTAATTTAAACCAACTCTAATTTGCAACAACTAAAAATGTCTGGAGTAATTTGATATATTATGAATAAAAAATCCGTTTTAAATATTGGATTTGATGATACTGATTCCCCTACTGGAATGTGTACTACATTTCTAGCCTACAAAATTGTTGATTTACTCCAAAAACAAAAAACTGAATTTCTTGATTTTCCGAAATTAATTAGATTTAATCCCAACATCCCATGGAAAACTCGAGGAAATGGTGCTGTTTCATTAAAAATTAAGACTAGAAATCCTTCTAAAATAAAAAATCAAATCAAAAATTTAGTTTCAAAGTACTCTGATACTAAAAATGGAGCAAATCCTGGACTTGTTTTTTTTGAAAATGATTCAATTCCTTCTGAATTCACTAAATTTAGTAATTTAGCTTTATGGCAATTAATTAACAGAAATAATGCTAAAAAATTTATTAAAAAAAATAATCTTGATTTTTTTTATGAAGGAAATGGTCAAGGTTTAGTTGGTGCAATTAGTGCAATTGGATATGATTTTGATGATCATACATTGGAGTTGTTAAGTTATAGAAAAAAAAGAAAATTTGGACAAGAGAGAAAAATTTCAACAGAGAGTGTTAAAGTAATGCAGGAAAAAACTTTTCCATACACATTCAATAGTTTTGATACAAAAAAGGGTCGAGTTTTAATTACTCCACATGGACCTGATCCAGTTTTTTATGGAGTAAGAGGAGAAAATGTGGATTCTTTAGTTAGCGCAACTAAAATTCTAAAAAGCAGTGAAAAATTAGATGGTTATATGATTTTTAAATCTAATCAAGGAACTGGTGATCATTTAAAGAATGAATTAAATTTTGAAACAATGAAACCTTATGCTTCTGGAACACTAAGTGGAATTGTATCTAACACTCCAAAAATTGTAAAAGGTGGACATGCTTTTTTTACTATACTTTCTAAAAATCATGAATTCTGGTGTGCTGTGTATAAAGAGACTGGACTTTCTACAATTACTTCTAATTTGATAATTGGAGATAAAATTTCTGTTGGTGGTGGAGTAAGAAAGGCTTCTAAGAATTTTCCACGAATTATAAATCTTGAATTTATTAAAATTATTAATCTTAAAAAAAATCTTTCAAAATCTAACCCAATATGTAAAAAATGTAATAAAAAAATGAAGTCAAAAGGTCAGAACCAGGGATTTCAATGTATTAGATGTGGAAAAAAGAGTTCTAATAAAATAACTCTGGAAATTCCTAGAAAAATTAAAAAACAACTCTATATTCCTAAAATTTCTGCTCATAGACATCTTACACGACCTTTACAGCGAACTGGAATGACTAACAAAAATGCAAAATTTGATGATTCTCAATCCTGGTTTTGTGTATATGGACAATAAGTAGCGGGGAGTAGATTTGAACTACTGAACTGCGGGTTATGAGCCCGCCGGGATGACCTGGCTTCCCCACCCCGCTGAATCTAAATGAAGTTCAACGGTATATACGCTTTATCAAATCTTTGAAAGTAATTAATAGGATTTCAAAAGATTCTTTCTTAATGAATAAAAAAATTCAAATTCTTGCAATTACAGGTGCCATAATATTTTCAATATTTGTTTTAACTTCATCAGATAATGAAACATCAATTCCTTTACCAAAACCAAACTCATATTCAGAAAATGATTCTGTAATAATTTTAGCTGAAAATCTTGACAAACCTCGTGCTATTGCTATTTCTGAAAATAGAATTTTTGTTACAGAAAAAGATGGATTAATTCGAGTTGTTGAAGACAATGTTTTATTAGAATCATCATTGGCTGTATTTCGCACTCCTAATGTTTTTGATGGTGGATTATTAGGAATCGCTGTCCATCCAAATTTTTCAACTAATCATTTTCTATATGTTTTCTTGACATATGAAGAAAATGGTAATTTATGGAACAAAATTTTACGAATTACTGAAGAGAAAAATAAATTAAAAGATATTGAAATAATTTTAGATAAAATACCTGGCTCATCATTTACTAATGGTGGTTTTCTAAAATTTGGACCTGATGGAAAATTATATGTTGGTACAGGTACTGTTTCAGATGAATCACATCTACCACAAGATATCACTTCTTTATCTGGGAAAATTTTAAGATTAAATGATGATGGTAGTATTCCTAATGATAACCCATTTACAAATTCATCTGTTTATTCTTTAGGACATAGACATCCACAAGGAATGACTTGGGATGACAATGATAATCTATTTGTTGCAGAATTTGGACCTGAAAAAAATGATGAAATTAATTTAATCCTGCCAGGAAAAAATTATGGATGGCCTGAACAACAATGTTCAGGAAGTCCTGATTTTGAAAATGCAATTCTTTGCTATGATCCTAGCATTGAGCCTGGTGGAATCTTATTTTATTCTGGTGAAAAGATTGAATTTGAATCAAAATTCATAATGGCTTCAATGCGAGCTTCTAATCTGTATCAAGTTGATTTTGAAGATGGATTAAGTTCTCAAAAATCAATTCTTAGTGGAAATGGTAGAATTCGTGATGTAGTAGAGGGTTCAGATGGAAGTCTTTATGTAATTACATCAAATACTGATGGAAAAGGTTTTCCCGATGGACTGGATGATAGATTATTGAGGATATTGAAATAAAATGCCTGATTCATCAATTTCAAAATTTTTTGAAAAATCTAGAGAAGAAAGATTAAACATAATTGGAAATTTTGCAGATCTCTCTAATGATGAATTAAAGATTTTAGAAAATACTGACGGTGGAATTTCTTTTGATAAAGCAGATAAAATGATAGAAAATGCAATTGGAACTTTTTCATTACCTCTAGGTGTTGCAACAAATTTTAAAATTAATGGAAAAGACTATGTGGTTCCAATGGTTATTGAAGAACCTTCAGTAATTGCAGCAGCATCAAAGGGTGCTAAAATTGCACGAATTAAAGGTGGATTTGAAGTAACTGCTGATGAATCCTATAGCATTGGTCAAATTCAAATTTTGAATGTTGATACAAATTCTGCTATCAAAGAAATCCAAAATTCCACATTTGAAATTTTAGAATTAGCAAATTCAAAAAGTAATACTTTGTCTAAAATGAACAAGGGAGCAAAAGAAATTTCATGTAAGGAAATTGATACACCATCCGGTACTATGTTAATTGTGGAGTTATTAATTGATGTAGGTGATGCAATGGGTGCAAATGTTACAAACACTATGTGTGAAGCAGTTTCTCCTCTTATTGAAAAAATTACTGGAGGCAGAGCATTACTTAGAATTTTATCAAATTATTCTACTAGGCGAATGGTAAAAGCAAAAGCTATTTTTGAAAAGGAATCTGTTGGTGGTGAAGATGTAGTTGATAATATTGTATTGGCATTTGAATTTGCAGATAATGATGTTTATCGTGCAGTTACTCACAACAAAGGAATTATGAATGGGATCATATCTGTTGCAAATGCTGTAGGTCAAGACAGTAGAGCTATAGAAGCTGCTGCAAATGCATATGCTGCAATTTCAGGAAAATATAGATCACTTAGTAAATGGAGTAAAGATGAAGATGGAAATTTGGTTGGACTTCTAGAAATTCCCCTTTCAGTTGGAATCGTAGGTGGTATCGCCAACGTACATCCTGTGGCCAAAGTTTGTGCAAAAATTCTCAATGTTAAATCTGCCCAAGAACTTGCATGTGTAATGACTGCTACGGGATTAGCTCAAAATTATAGTGCAATTCGGGCTCTTTCTACTGAAGGAATTCAAAAAGGGCATATGCGATTACATGCACGTAATCTTGCTGCAGCAGCAGGAGCAACCCCTGCACAAATTGATGAAATTGTTGAGAAGATGATTCAAGTGAAATCAATTTCACTTGATAAAGCTAAAGAATTGCTTCAGCAAATTTAAACATCCTATTATATAGCTAAAAAGTGAAAACTAATGAAAATGTCTGATGTGAAATTTGCTATACCTAAAGGTAGTTTAGAAGATGCAACATTCAAACTTCTTGAAAAATCTTGGACTAAAGTAAATAGAAAGAGTAGAACGTATCGAGTTTATCTTGATGATCCTAGTATTGTAGTTAAGATGTTACGTCCACAAGAAATCCCTACTCTTGTTTCAGAAGGATTGTATGATGTTGGTATTACTGGTAAAGATTGGGTTGGAGAAACTAATTCTGACGTTGAACCAATTCTTGATTTAGAATATGGAAAAATTAGACTCGTAATTGCATTTCCTGATAAATATAGTTACAAAAATCTTGATGCAATGATTGCTGATTATGGAAAAAAGAAAAAAACACTTCGTCTTTCCTCTGAATATTTAACAACTGCATCAAAATTTATCAAAAGTTTAAAATCTTATCAAAAATATTATGGTAAAAAAGATCCATTGATTGTTACACCTTGGATGAGATTGGGAAATAACAAAGATGTTCAAATCCATTTATCCTTTGGGGCAACAGAAGCAAAACCTCCAGAAGATGTTGATGCAATCATGGATGTTACTGAAACTGGAACAACTTTAAAGCAAAATAAATTAAAAATTGTTGATGAAGTTTTAACTTCTACTGCACACTTAATTGTAAATAAAAAAGCATTAAAAGATCCTAAAAAACGTGAAAAGATTTTTGATATTGTTACATTGATGAGAGGTGCAGTTAACGGAAGAAAATATTTGCACATTTATCTTAATGTTGAGGAAAAAAATCTGAAAAAACTTTTGACACAAATGCCGTCACTCAAGAGACCTACAATTAGTCCTCTTAGCGAAGATGGTTGGTTTGGTGTAAACACTGTAATCAAAAAAGAAGAATTTCACAAACTTATTCCTAAATTAAGAAAAATTGCACAAGGACTAGTAGTTCATGAACCACGTCAAATATTAGAATTAGAAGAGATTAAACGCGACGAAGAAAATTGATGAAAATCCACAAAGTAGCAAATATTGAACAATTTGTTACAAAAATTCTCCCAAAACAGTCACAAAAAAACAAATCTATTGTTGAATCTATTATAAAAAATGTTCAAAAAAATGGTGATTCTGCAGTAAAAAAATATGAAAAAAAATTCACTGGTGCTAATCTTTCTACATTACGTATTTCTAAAACAGAAATTAAAAATGCATATTCAAAAATTTCAAAAAATGAGATTACTGCATTACGTTTAGCAAAAACTAGGGTTGAAAAAACAGAATCTACTATTAAAAATATATTCAAAAATAAAAAAATTAATCACGATGGTATACAGATACTAAAAAAATTCATACCAATTCAAAGTACTGGGTGCTACATTCCTGGTGGATTAGCAAGATATCCTAGTTCTGTTATCATGTCTGTAATTCCTGCAAAAGTTGCTGGTGTAAAACGAATTGTAGTTGTATCTCCCCCAAATTCTAATGGTAAAATTGATCCATTGACAATTGTGGCTGCAGATATTTGTGGTGCTACTGAGATTTATAAAACTGGAGGTGTACAGGCTATAGCTGCATTATCTTATGGAACTAAATCAATTTCAAAAGTAGATAAAATTGTTGGTCCTGGCGGTGCATTTGTTACTTTAGCAAAGTCATTAGTAAATGATAACACTGGAATTGATATGCTTGCTGGACCTACAGAATTAGGAATAATTGCAGATAATTCTGCTAACCCTAAATTTTTAGCACTTGATTTAATCTCTCAAGCAGAACACAGTAGTGATACTTTTTGTTATCTGATTACTAATTCAGAAAAGATTGCAAAACTTGTAAATCAAATTATTTTAAAATTATTACCAACAATCCAAAGAAAAGAATTAGTTCAATCAAGTTTATCTAAAAATGGATTTATTGCAGTATGTAAAAATAATTCTGATATGATAAATTTGGCAAATTCTTTAGCTCCTGAACACTTACAAATTATTACAAAAAACTCAACAGGCATTTCATCCAAAATAACTACAGCTGGATTAGTTTTACTAGGAAATTACTCTCCATCATCTGCCAGTGACTATATTTTAGGCTCAAATCACATTCTTCCTACTAATGGATTTGGAAAAATTCGAGGTTCTCTTTCAGTTATGGATTTTATAAAATTAAACACCGAAGTTTTGGCCTCAAAATCTTCTTTATCCAAAATTTCTAAACATCTTGAAACTTTAACAACTTCTGAAGGATTACCTAATCACTTTGAAGCAGTCAGAGGTAGATTAAAATGAAAAAAAATTGGTTTGATTCAAAAGTTAAAGAATTTACTTCTATTGGTGGATATCAAAAACCTCAACTAAATGAAAATTCTCTTAAACTAGATTCAAATGAAAATTATGTTCTTTCTAAACAATTTCAAAATGATATTGTTTTAGGGGCTCGAAAAAATTCTGATGTAAGGGAATATCCTCTTGGTGGTGTTGAAAAATTAATTCAATCACTTTCTAAATTTGTTAAAGTACCTTCATCTATGATTGGTATTGGAAATGGGTCTGATCAAATTCTAGATTTAATTTTATCAAATTTTGCATCAAAACAAACTAAAGTTCTTACATCAAATCCTACTTTTGGTTTTTTTGAAGAGAGATGTAAATTATATTCAATACCATTAATTGCAATTCCGTTTTCAGAAAATATGAAATTAGATGTTAAACAATTCATTAAAGAATCAAAAAATGCAGATATTTTATATCTTGATTCTCCAAACAATCCTACTGGATTTCAATTTTCAAAAATTGAATTACAAAAATTAATCAAATCTTTTGACGGGTTAATAATTATCGATGAAGCTTATGGTGAATTTTCTGATTATTCTCTTTCCACTCTTGTAAAAACACAAAGTAATCTAATTGTAGTTAGAACTTTATCCAAATCATTTGGAATGGCAGGTCTACGTTTAGGTTATTTTGTTGCAAACAAAAAATTCACAGATGCATTTCTAAATGTTTTACAATATCCATATCCCCTTAGTACTATTACTATTGAATCTGGAATTTTAGCCTTAGAAAAAGCCAATTTAATGGAAAATGCAACAAAAATCATTAAAATTGAGAGAAAAAAAATTATTGAGACGTTGAGAAAATTCGATGCTTTTGAAGTCTTTGATTCACAGGCTAATTTTGTATTATTTGATGCAGGCAGCTCTTACAAACGAGTTTATTCAGCACTTGCAGAACAAGGAATATCTATTAGAAAATTAGGTAAGATTGGAAATCATAAAGGATGTCTTAGAGTAACAATTGGAACAAAAGAAATGAATTCAAAATTTTTATTGGCTATTCGTGATCTATTAGGATGACTTTAAAACAAAAATTTGATGGAATTTATGTTGATGATTCCTTTAATGATATTGAATTTGATAGTTTAATTTTTGACTGTGATGGTGTATTAATTGATATTACAAAATCATATGATCAAACAATAATTAAAACTACAAAATATGTATTAGAAATTTTAGCAAAAATTACTGATTCTATTAATGTTGATTTTAAAATTATTGATGGATTCAAATCTACTGGAGGTTTTAATGACGAAGTTGATTTAACTTATGCTGCAATCCTTTCAATTGTTACTGCAAAAAAATTAAATCTAGATCAAACTGAATTCATCTTTAATGTTATAAAAAATTCTGATTCTACTGGAATTAAATCTGTTGAAAATTTTCTAAAAAAACAAACTGATATTTCTGAAATTATTGATAAATTATCTTATCCTGGTACCCATAAAGAAAATATTTTGTATCAAATTTTCGATCAATTATTTTATGGTCCTGAGCTTTATTCAAAATTATTTAACAATAATTCAAAATTTTCTAATCCTGGTTTGATTGAAAATGATGATGTTATTTTTAATGATAAATTATCTGTACAATTGCAGAAAAAATTTGGTAAACAAGTTTCAATGGTTACTGGTAGAGGAAAAGAATCTGTTAGTTATTCATTAAAAAATCTATTAGAAAAATTTGATTTAAAAAATTCCGTATTTTTAGAAGATGAATCAAGAGATTTGGCAAAGCCTAATCCTCAAGCACTTGTGAATTCTATTAATGGCATGAATAGTAAATCTTGTTTGTATGTTGGTGACTCTATGGAGGATTTCATTATGGCTAAAAAAGCAACAATTTTGGGACATAAAACTACTTTTTGTGGAATAATTGGAACCAGCAAAAATCCTCAGGAGAAATTAAAATTATTTGAGCAAAATGAGGCTATTCTTGTAATTGACTCAATTAATTTACTACCAAAGGTATTAAATTTAGAATAAATCATATCAGATAATCCGTGAAAAATATGGCTCAAAGAAAAGCAACAATTAATCGAAGTACAAAGGAAACTACTATTTCTGTATCTGTAAATCTTGATGGAATAGGTAACACTAGTATTAAAACTGGAATTAATTTCATTGACCACTTGATTACATCATTTGGTAAACATGCAATGATGGATCTTAAAGTTAATGCAAAATCTAATGATGGAATTGAACACCACTTGATTGAAGATACTGCAATTACTATTGGTCAAACAATTGATAAAGCATTAAGTTCAAGAAGTGGTATTACTCGATTTAGTTATGCATCAGTACCGATGGATGAATCTCTAGCTGAAGCATCAATTGATTTAGTTAAACGACCATTTTCAAAATTAACTTTATCAATAAAAAGAAGTAAAATCGAAGGTGTCTCAAAAGAAGATTTGGAACACTTTTTCCAATCACTACTTCAAAATTTGAATAGCTGTATTCACCTTACTGTAAAGTATGGCGATAATGATCACCACAAAGTTGAATCTGCAATTAAATCACTTGCAGTTGCATTTAGATCTGCATCATCATATGATAAAAAACAAAAAGGAATTCCAAGTACCAAAGGTTCAATGTAATGGTTAATGTAGCAATATTTGACTATGGTGCTGGAAATATTTTCAGCCTCAAAAATTCTCTTGAACAAGCAGGTGCATCAGTGGATGTCATAACTTCTTTTGATAAGTCTAATGTTTATTCTGGATTGTTATTACCTGGTGTAGGTAATTTTGATCCTGCTATCAAATGTATAAACGAAAAATCAAAAACTAAATTTCATGATTTTGTTAAAGAGGATACTCCTGTTTTAGGCATATGTCTTGGAATGGAAATGTTTTTTGAAAAAAGTGAGGAAGGAGTTGAAAAGGGATTTAATGTAATTGATGGTGAAATAGTAGTTTTACCATCAACTATGAAAGTTCCTCATATGGGTTGGAATAATTTAGAAATTAAAAAACCTGGAATTATTTTAGATGGAGTTAATGATGGTTCTTGGGTATATTTTGTTCACTCTTATCGTGCAAAACCAAAATTTGATGATGTAATTACAGCTGAATCTGATTATGGTGTTAAAGTTCCAGCAGTAGTTGAAAAAAATAATTTTTTTGGAACTCAATTTCATCCTGAAAAATCCGGTGATGTTGGAAAAATCATGATACAAAATTTTCTAAATGTGTGTAAAAAATGAAAGTTATTCCTGCAATTGATTTAATGAACGGCCAAGTAGTTAGACTCTACAAGGGTGATCCTAACCAAAAAACCATTTACAGCGATGATCCTGTTAGTATTGCCAAAAAATGGGAAAGTGCTGGAGCTGATATGATTCATCTTGTAGATTTAGATGCTACTTTGGGATTGGGCTCTAATCTTGAATTAATTAAAAAAATTGTTTCTTCAGTATCTATTCCAATTGAAATTGCAGGTGGATTGCGTTCTGAATCATTAATTCTTGAAGCATTAGATATTGTTGATAGAGTTGTGATTGGAACTTTTGCATTCAAAGAACCTGAATTATTACAAAATTTACTAACAAAATTGGGACCTGAAAAAATTGTTATTTCAGTTGATCATAAAGATGGAATGATTGTAACTCATGGATGGCAAAGCTCTACTGATATTTCATTAATTGATTCAATGAAAGAATTTTTACATGTGGGATTCACTGAATTTCTTTTAACTAATGTTAATCGAGATGGAACTTTAGAAGGACCTGATCTTGAGTTCCTTCAACAAGCCTGTGATTTAGATAAATCCAATGTAATTGCTAGTGGTGGAATTTCAAATATTGATGATATTCCTAAAGTAAAAGAAAAAAATGCATGGGGTGTAATTTTAGGAAAAGCACTTTATGAGAATAAAATAACTATTGAGGAGACAAAGAAATTATCATGACTTTAACAAAACGAATTATTCCATGTTTGGATGTAAAAGATGGGCGAGTAGTTAAAGGATTGAATTTTGAATCTATAAAAGATGCAGGAGATCCAGTAGAATTAGCAGCTAAATATAGTAATGAAGGTGCTGATGAACTTGTATTTTTAGATATTACAGCTTCAAATGAACAACGAGAAACAATAAAGGAATTAGTACGTAAGGTTGCTTCAGTAATTAATATTCCATTTACTGTTGGTGGTGGTGTTAAATCCATTGATGATGCTAGAAATATTTTGCTAAATGGTGCTGATAAAGTTGGAATCAATACATCAGCAATAAAAAATCCTCCACTAATTACTGAATTAATGACATTGTTTGGTAGACAATGTGTGGTTGTTGCAATTGATGCTAAAAGAAATTATGAAATTAAAGAAAACGTAAATGTCTTTTCAGAAAACGATAAAAAATTTTGGTTTGAAGTATTTATTTTTGGAGGAAAACAAGGTACTGGAATTGATGTAATTACATGGGCAAAGAAAGCTGAAAAATTAGGTGCTGGAGAAATTTTACTAACTAGTATTGATGCTGATGGCACAAAAAATGGTTATGATGTGTTACTTACAAAATCAATTGTTGATAATTCATCTATACCTGTAATTGCATCAGGTGGATGTGGAAAACCTGATGATATGGTTGAAATCTTTGAAAAATCAAATGTAGATGCTGCCTTAGCTGCATCTATTTTTCATTATCAAACTCATGGAGTAAAGGGTGTCAAATCTTTTCTTAAAGAGAGAAACATCTCTGTAAGATTATAATATCTAGATTATTTTTTAAAATTATGAATAAATCTATTGATGAAATTGATTTTGAAAAAAGTGGTGGTCTTGTACCTGTAATTGTTCAAGATGCAAATACAAAAGATGTTTTGACATTAGCTTATTCAAATAAGGAATCTTTAGAATTGGCAAAAAAAACTGGTAATTCTTGGTTTTGGAGTCGTTCAAGAAATAAGCTTTGGATGAAAGGTGAAGAATCAGGTAACACACAAAAAATTAAAGAAATTTTAGTTGATTGTGATTTTGATGCAATTATCTATCTTGTTGAACCATCAGGCCCTGCATGTCACACTGGTGAAAAATTATGCTTTCATCATGATTTAAAATAATTTAACAAACTGGATCAAAATGTTCTTTGTCATACCAAGGTGCCATCTCGTTAGTAATTTCAAAAAATATTGGTTTGTATTCTGTTCCAGAGAATACCATTACCCATTCTCCTACAAGACCATCTATTGAACATGGACCTTTGTATGGATGCATTTTTGGTTCAAAGTAACGATTAAAATTATCTTTTTTAGTACCATCAAATTTTATTCCAATATATTTTGTTTTTGTTTTAATTATATCATCAGAAATTCCTTCCAACTCCAATTCATCTGGTGTATTTGTTGGTCGGAGAAAAATTATTTCGCCGTTAACATCGTTTGGTATATTGTTTACATTTATGAAAATTTTTTCACCCAAAATATATTGATTTTTTTCTATTTGGAATGGTCCTGATGTTATCCACTGTATTTCTACTTTTTCTTCAATTATTTCTTGATCTGAACTAATGGCAATTGCTATGCCGATTAGTATTACAATTATTATTGGAATTATAATTTTGAGATACCTCATTAAATTTACGCTTTTTAAAATCTCTAAAAACTTTTCTTTTTCTATAGTTATTTCATTATTTCTATATTTTTTGTATTATTAATTGTAGAATTTTATTATATTTTTATGTAATAAAATTAAGTATTACTTAATTTAATATTAGGATTTTTTATGTATCTAACTAGGCGAATAATTGATCTTGGCTAGAACTTCACTGCAATGTAGGGAATGTAAAAAAGAGTACGAAACTGCTTTCAAGTATGTTTGTGATGACTGTTTTGGCCCCCTAGACGTAAAATATGACTTTCCAACTTTAACTAAAGATACCTTTTCAAATCGTGAACAGACCTATTGGAGATATTTTGAATTACTTCCAATAGAAAATAAATCAAATATTGTTAGTATTGGTGCAGGAATGACTCCTCTTACCAAAGCTGAAAATCTTGGAAAAAAATTAGGACTAAATAATTTATACATAAAAAATGATTCTGTAAATCCAACTTTTTCATTTAAAGATAGACCAGCTGGTGTTGCAATCTCAAAAGCAAAAGAACTTGGATTAACTGCAGTTGGTTGTGCATCAACTGGTAATTTAGCATCTGCAACTGCAGCACATGCAGCAGCTGCAGGATTACCATGTCATGTATTTGCACCAAGTAATATTGAAATGGCAAAAATTGCACAAGCGTTATCGTATGGAGCAAATTACATTGCAGTTGATGGAACTTATGATGATGCAAATAGAATTGCAGCTCAAATTGGTGATAGCAAAGGAATCGGTGTTGTCAACATTAACATGCGTTCACATTATGTAGAAGGCTCTAAAACATTTTCATTTGAAGTTGCAGAACAACTTGATTGGCAAGTACCTGATCAACTAATAGTTCCTGTAGGTAGTGGTGCAATGCTTAATGCAATTTGTAAAGGATTTGAAGAATTACAAACTGTTTCATTACTTGATGATGTGTCCAATATGCATATGATTGCAGCACAACCACATGGATGTGCACCAATTGTTGATGCATTTAAGAAAAATACAAAGGAAGTCATTCCAGTTGAAAATCCTGATACCGTAGCTAAAAGTTTAGCAATTGGTGATCCTGGAGATGGAAGATATGTTCTCAAAAGATTACAACAATACAATGGATTTGCAGAAGAATGTAATGACCAAGAAATTTTAGATGCAATACTTCTTTTGGCTCAAACTGAAGGAATTTTTACAGAACCAGCTGGCGGTGTATCAATTTCTATATTACAAAAAATGGTTGAACAAGGAAAAATTGATAAAAATGACAAAGTAGTATGTTATGTTACTGGTAATGGTCTGAAAGCTACTGAATCAATAATGCAAGTTCTATCAAAGCCAACTGTTTACAAGCCAAACATTAATGAAATCTCAGCGGTGGTTCAATAGATATGACAAATATTACATTTACAATTCCCTCAGTCTTAAATGCAGGTGGGGGAGAGAAGAAAACCGAAATCTCAGCAGACTCACTTCAAGATGCATTTGTTAAAATATCTGAAATTCAAGGTGATGATTTTAAAAGACGTGTTTTGGAGGCTGATAATACTCCTCGCTCTTTGATTAATATCTATATTAACGGAAAAAATGCTAAATTTTCTAGTGGTATGGAAACTCCACTAAATGATGGTGATGAAATCTATATTTTGCCTGCAGTTGCTGGAGGCTCTGAGGACTTGTCTTCAAAAGAACTTGATAGATATTCTCGACAAGTTATGCTTGAAGAAATCGGTTACAACGGACAATTAAAATTAAAAAATTCTAAAGTTTGTGTTATCGGAACTGGTGGATTGGGTCATCCAATTATTACAAGATTAACTGCAATGGGTATTGGTACATTAAGAATTGTTGATAGGGATGTAATTGAATTATCTAATTTACATAGACAAACATTGTTTGATGAATCTGATGTTGGACAAGTAAAAGTCGAAGCTGCAGCAAAAAAATTGAAAAAATTAAATTCTGATTGTAACATTGAAGCACTAACTGTTTCAGTTAATGATTATACTGCACTTGAAGTTGTAGAAGGATGTGATGTTGTAATTGATGCACTTGATTCTGTTAATGCAAGATATGCATTAAACAAGGCATGTGTTAAATTTGGAATTCCATTTGTTACAGGAGCTGCAGTTGGAACTTCAGGACAAGCATTTACAATTTTACCAAAAAAATCTGCATGTTATTATTGCATGTTTCCTGCACTTGATGAAGATACAATGCCAACGTGCAGTATTGAAGGAGTACATCCATCAATACTTTCTATAATGGGTGGAATTGAAGTTGCAGAAGCTGTAAAAGTAATTACTGGAAAAAAACCAAATCTTGCAAATAGAATTTTACATGTTGATTTAGAGAATTTAGATTTTAACAGTACACGAACATTCAGAGCTGATGAGTGTCCAATTTGTGGAACTGGAAAATTAGAAGTTGTAGAAAAACAAGAATTAATTTTAGAAGAACTATGTGGAAGAAATAGAGGTAAGAGAACTTACTCCATTACTCCAACTGAAACTTTTGATTTGGATTCAGCAAGTGTTACAGCAATTGCAAAAGAGAAAGGATTTCTAGTTGAGAACTTGGGTGACTTGGGATTGTCTATGAGAACAAATGAACTTTCTGTTAATTTCATGAAAAGAGGATCTGCTGTAGTTGTTGGATCAAAAGATGAATCTGATGCAATTTCACTTTACAAGACCTTATTATCTAAAATTTAGCCTGTAAATATTTCACAAATCCTTAGCAAATCTTATAAAATATTGTTATATGATCTAAATATTGAAATAAATTTCATAAAATATTGATAAATGATATAAAAATAATAAAAAATTAGAAAAATACTTGAAAAAATCACAAAAAAAGGTCAATTTGTGGACAAATCGTCCATTAGCCTTAAATACAAATTTTTGAGAAAAATATCAATAACATGAATAACGAAATAGGACGTAAATTAACTAGTCTTACGCTAATGACAATAATGTTAGCTGGTGGTATGGTTATTGCCGCACCTTCAATGGTGCCAGAAGCCGCAGCCGCAGGCGCATTATATGTCTCCGCAGAAAACGCAATGTTCAACAACCTCTTTGCAGGTGCAATGGTTCTTGAAATTATAGTCGTTGATCCAGCACGAGCTGATACCGACGAATCAGAAGGGGAACCTACTGTTTTAGTCGATAACATGCCTTTGAGATTGGCACAAGCTCTAGATGGTAATTGGTATGGTTATATTGCTGATAAAACAGCAATGGATGCACTCCATGATATAACTACTGATCGATTAGCTTCAGGAACAGAAGCTTCAGCTTTTGAACTTGTTGCAAGCCACGCACATAGAACACATTCAGCATCAATGTTATACATTGACATTGCTGATGGCAGTGGTCTTGTCGACAACGCCCCAACATTGTCCAACTGGAATGCTACTGGAAACGGAGTATCAATCGGTTCAGGACAAACTGATTTGGGTGTTGATTGGCCATTCATTCAAGCCTTTGATTTCACACAAGGAGACTTTGACATTGTATTAGAGCAAGCCGGAGAAGATGAAGTTGTACGTATAGATCACAACAACGAAGATCTAGACGATTATTCAAGTCTAACATTAGATAGAAGTGCTGCAACGCAAGGAGCAGAACTCTTCTTACTAATTAACGACCAACAACTAAACATCGATCCAACCGATGAAGATGTAATTATCTTTGATGTAAAGACTGATGGAACATCCGCCAGCAATGGTGTTGTATGGACCAACGGTACTATGCCAACTAACTGGGTTGGAGGAATTAACGCCTTCACTTCACCAGCTAAAGTCCAAATGGACAGAGATGTACACGGATTCGGAGATAACGGTCTTTTGCTTATCAACATTAACACAACCGGAGCAGATCAATTTGTATTAGAAAAAGATGGAGCTACTGAGGATGATGCACTAACTGCAACAACCACAGATTTCTTCCATTTAGTCTTCTATGAAGACGCTGATAATACAGGTACCTTCTCCAACGTTGATAACGATGATAACGCAAACTTGAACGTCAGAACAGCTGCTATTAGAGGAACAACTGCCACTCTCGATTATAACGATAGTGCACAATCATTTACTGTCGCAAATGACTTTGGTGTCATTGACATGGATGAAGCCTCTGTAGGAGATGAATGGAATTCCGGTGAGACGCTAGCAATAACATTAACAGATCAAGACTTAAACAAGAACACATGGCTCGATGAGGACTTGACCCTTGCTGATCCTTCTGGACAACAAGCAGGTTCTGACCTTATTCCTTCTATGCAAATCGGTTCACCATTAGTGCTAAAAGCTCCACCAACTGGAATGTCAACAATTGAAATTTCAGATTATGGAACTAACGCAACTATCCAAGCATTCAGTAAAATTGGTATTGTAACATCTACCGTTTCTGATAATAATCACGCAGCCTCCTTAGCAATTCAACCAGGTAGTACAATATCTGAGTTAAGAGCTGCAATGGCTTCTGCTGATTATTCTTACATCAACTATGATGTAACAAGCTTGGTTAGTGCAGACGTAACTGCAGTAGGACTTTCTGATCAAAGTTCTGCAACTGTAGGTATGACTTCTGTAACTCCTACTGGTGATGGTAAACGTGGTATGGCTCTCATTGAGGGTCTAGTCACTGATGCAAATGGATTTGAAGATGACGAAGTATTCACTGTCAACTTTACAACCACTGCAGACATAACTGCTAACGATAGATTCTATGTAGATATCTTCACTTTCGGTGATGGTACTACTTTAGATGATAGAGTTAACAACGCCATCTACAGATTTGAATTAGAAGAAACTGATAACGACACTGCTACCTTTATTGGTGAAGTCGAATACGTTATGTTAAATCAACTTAACGTAGACGAAGAATCCACCTTCTCAGGTATCACTCCAACATCTGATGATGTAGTAATCATTGTCCACGAGGACTTAACAGATGAGGACTCACCAAGAATCAACTATAACGACCTTGGTGCAGACGGTGTTATTACTCAAATTGCAGATCAAGTCGCAGCTCCATCACACAGTGGTGTAGTTTCATTTGATTCTGACAATTACAAAAAAGCCGATACTGTTGTTGTAACTCTTGAAGATCAAGACCTTAACGTCGACTCTGATTTAATTGATGTTTACATCACCAAATCAGACGCTAAAGTCGGTAACTTAGGTACTGATCACCTTGTTGATATAACCTTTAACGACGAACAATGGCTAGAATTAGATGACCAAACCTTTACCTTGGTAGAGACTGGTACTGATTCTGGTATCTTTGTTGGTAGTTTCCAAGTTCCATCAACCTATGTAAATGGTGATGGAAATACAGTAACCACAACAGGAACAGACATCGAGGTCAACTATAACGACCATCGTGATGCTTCTGGTGAAACAATTGAAACAGGTGCAGGTGCAGCAATTAATGCTAACACCGGTTCTGTAGCTTTTGATAGAACTGTTTACCCAGTTCCATATGGTACTGATACCGCTAACGGTCTTGGATTCAAATTACACTCAACCGCCGGTACTGGCGATCTAGATGCAGGTAATGTTGTAGTTCACGTCAGAGTAACTGACGCAGACTATGATACATCTGCAGCTGGTGAAGACCAAATTGCTGACGGTGTTGCATGGGGTAACAATGAATATAGTTCCTCAGCAGATCACAGAGTTGTAATTAAAGTCGAAAGAGGCTCTAATGAAGCAATTATTTCCACACCTGGAAATAGTTCCACTCCATTAGTTGAAGTATCACCAGATTCTGGTGTATTCGAATATGATCAAAGCATTTCATTTACAGATGGACCAAGTACATCTTGTCCAACTGCATTTACTGCTCAATCCTTAACTGGATGTATATTACAAGGTGATATTATCACCGTAACATACAAAGATCTAACCGATGCTTCAGGCAAGACACAAACTGTTACTGATTCTGCTACTTTCGACCTTAGAAACGGTGTATTACAATCCGATAAATCTGTCTACTTAATTGGTTCAGATATGATCTTAACCTTAATTGAGCCAGACTTTGACCTTGATAATGATGGCGCTGAATCACTTACCCTTGACTTAGTCGAGTGGGATAGTGATGCTGTTGAAACAACATTAGGTGGTAAGCAATTACCAACTTCTGATGATGCTTTAGCATTTGATCCAGAGCCTTCTGCATTTAGAGAAACAGGTGACTCTACTGGAATCTTCCAAGTAGTCATCGAAATTCCATCATCACTTGGTGGTAATGCTCTAGATAGAGGTGAGAAAATCGACTTAGAATACACTGACTGGGGTCCAGCCGGAGCTGACTATGTTGGACAAGAGGATGAAGATATTGGCTTAACTGTCTATACTTCAAACTTTGGTGCAACAATAGAACTTGACCAAAAAGTATACACATGGACTGACAAAGTCTACATCACAATTGTAGCCCCTGACCATAACATGGACAGCGGATTTGTTGACGAGATCGGTAACACTGCTGATGACCCAATTAAGGTCTCAACCAGAGGTAACGAACTTGACAATTACAAACTCGTTGAATCAGGAGCTGACACCGGTATCTTTATCGGTGAAGTAACCCTCGCTGGTTTCCAATTTGATGCAGATGGTGACAGTTCTACCGGTACTTCTGGTAATGATATTACCGGAACTCCAAGCAGCTTAACTTCAACTCAATCCATCTCTACACAGACTGGACCAACTGAAGGTAAACTCGCAACTACTGATAATGATGGACTTACTGTCTCCTTTGAATTCTCAGAGGATGAAACAGTTGTAGGTTCAGCACTAATCAGATGGAACATCGGTGAGGTACAATGGCTCGAGGCCAGCTATCCAGCAAGCGGAACAGGTGTTGTAAGAGTAATTGACGCAGATATGAACTTAAACCCAGAGGCAATCGACAACTTCGCAGTTGACGCTTGGTCTGACTCCGATGCCGGAGGTATTGACCTTACTGTAACTGAGACTAATGAGGCTACTGGAATCTTCGAAGGAATAGTATTCTTTACTACTTCTAACGATTCTTCCGGACACAGACTCAGAGTCGCAGAAGGTGACACAGTCACCGCAGAATATGAGGACAATACACTACCTGATCCATATACTACTGCAGATGAACTTGATATCACAGCCACATCACTAATCGGTACTGTTGTACCACCTCTCGAGAGAGCACCAGCTGCTAACTTGAGAACCGTTGATGCATTCGGTAACAGTCTAAACGCTGTTAGCGTAGATCAACAAGTACAACTAACTGCTGACTTAGCAAATGGTCAAGATAGAGAGCAATCATTCGCATACTTGGTACAAGTTCAGGACGGTGACGGTGTAACAGTCTCCCTCGCATGGATTACCGGTTCATTATCTAGTGGTCAATCATTCAGCCCTGCATTATCATGGATTCCAACCGAAAGTGGTAGCTACACAGCAACTGCATTCGTATGGGAATCAGTAGATAATCCAACGGCATTATCACCACCAGTTAGTACAACAATAAGCGTACAGTAAGATAACTAGTTCTAATTTTCCTTTTTTTCTTTTTTTTAATACCTCTTAACGAAAGTTATGCACAATTTTTTCACAAGTAATATCTAGGAGTAGATTAGCAATAAATTAAAATGAAATCTATTATTTTATTTTCAATTTTATTTCTAATTATATTATTTCCAATTCAAGATTCATTTTCAGAATTAGAACTTTCAACAAATAGTAAAGTGTATTCTCCTGAACATACATTACAAGTTTATGGAAATGGATTACCTGGAGAAAATTTAATTTTAAGATTATTTGCACCTGATGAATCTATTACAAAATTTGAACAAATTCAAACAAATCCTGATGGCACTTTTAATCATCAACTATTAACTTGGCCACAACCATCATCTAGCGTTCCTTACGGTACTTATGTTGTTGAAGTATTAAGTACTGAACAAAATGGATTATCTAAAAAAATTGATATTAAATTTTCATCAACAACAGAACTAATGTCTGTTGCAGTAGAAAGACAAATTGATACAGTTGTATTTGCACCAGAAACTGGTGCACTTGATCAATCTTTTCGTGTATTTATTCAGACTACACGTGATGGTTTAAACATTGGAAATGATCCTACTACTCTTCTTGGAAATTCTATGATTCATTTACCTGATGGTTCGTCATTATCTCTAAAAAATTATTTTAAGACACTATATGCTGGAGTATATTATTTTGATTTTACACCTAATCAAGAAGGAACTCATGTTTTCCAAATTTCTGTTTTTAATGAAGGTGTTACATCAAAAGGCTTTGCAGCAACTCATGTGTTGAGCCAAGATCTTGGTGGAATAAATAAACAGATTATCAAACTAAATTCAATTTTAGATGAAACCTCTGATGAACTTAATACATTGAAATCTGAAATTAGTGGATTTGATAATACTTTGTTAACTGCAAGTGAAAAAATAGACAAAAGTACTGGAACTATTTCAAATTCTGTTGAATCAATTAGTGAAGCATCTTCACAACTTAATTCTTTATTATTCCCAATAATAGCATCTATTGGATTAATTGTAGCATTACAAATTACAATTATTGCTAGAAGAAGATAATTATAATTATGAATTAAAATGACATTTAATATGCCTAAAATGGCAATTTTCTTTTCTTTACTACTCCTATCATCTACAATAACACATTCCTATGCATACAGTATTGAGGAATTAGAATTATCAGATAATCCTCAAAATTCTATTGTTTTTAGTTCTGATATAATTAAGATTAATCCCAATTTTTTAGTTGAAAATGATTTTAAGAGATATTTGGTATTTGGAACTAATTTAGAGCAAAATAATATTTTAAAAAATAATTCATTATATCATATTACATCTGATCATGGATTTTTTTCTGTATCTGTTCTTTCTGAAAAGAATGCATCAAGTCTTATTTCTCAAGGTTATAATGTAATTGAAGATTCTAAATTGGATTTTCATTCATCAGATAAAGTAATTCCTGATGTTTCAAGAATTGGTGAAATTACTGGTTCCACAAACGTAAAAAAACAATATGGTGCAACAGGTAAAGATATTGTTATTGCAATTGTAGATACTGGAGTTGATTTTTCAAATCCCGATATTCAACATTCTCTTGCTCGTGATAAATCAAATCATCCTTTGATGCTTGATCCAGATGGTCAGGGAATAATTTTAACAAATTCTACTTTTCATGCTAATATTAGTAAATATGATGTGATTCAAAATTATACTAAATCTCTTCCTGAAAATGCAACTTCTTCTGTTTATTTAACTCGAGATGGAGCATTTCTTAATTTGTCTCAAGGCGGGGATGGAACAACAATTCAAGTCTATAATTCCCTATTCCCTCAATTTGGTAATTCTATAATTTTTAATGGAACTTTATCTAATGATATGAAAATTGGAGATAGCCATCGAGATTTTATTAAATCAAAAAGTGGAATATATCATTTTGGTGTAATGTATCAAGGCGCACTACAAGTATCTTCTAAAATTCAAGTAGTTCCTGTATTGGTAGTTGACTCCTCAGTTTCAGGTGTTTATGATACTGTTATTCCTGATCTTAGTACTTCATGGGATGATTACACTAAAGATAATTCAAAAAATAATAAAAAACCTGATTATGATTTTGATTTTACTGATGAAACACCAATTCAATTAGGTAGTGGAAATGAATTTTTAGTTTTTGATTCAAATGATGATGGAAAAAATGATTTTAGTGCTGGAACTATTGGTGCACAAGTTTTAGATGTTTATGGTGTTATTAAAAATAATTCTACTGAAATTAATGATTCTCTAAATGCAATTAATGGAACATTATTACCTGCATTAGATTCTGACGGTAATTTTTTTGGTGTAATGACAGATTTTATGGGCCATGGTACAGCAAGTGCAGCAAGTATAACTTCACGTGGTCATGAATCTTATGATATTTACAATAACACAAAAAAATATTCTATAATTGGTGTTGCACCTGATGCAAAAATTTTACCTGTAAAAGCTTTATGGTTTGGTGATACTGTATACGGCTGGTTGTGGTCCGCAGGATTTGAAAATAATGATCATGATTGGAAATTTTCAGGTAAACCAAAAGCAGATATCATTTCTAATAGTTGGGGCATTTCTAATTTTCCTACTTTTAATTCCTCTCCTGGTATGGATGTTTTATCGTTAATTCTTAGTGCATTATCTACTCCTCATTCTTTTAATGATGACTATCCTGGTGTTACAATTGTTTCAAGTGCTGGAAATTCTGGACATGGATATGGTACAATTGGTTTACCTAACGCTTCACCGTTTGGAATTTCCGTTGGTGCTACTACTAACAATGTGTTTGTTGGATATGGTCCATTCAAAGATCAGCCACGATTTGGAAATAATACAGTTCATTATAATCACATAGTTGATTTTTCTAGTAGAGGACCCAGCTCTATTGGTGATCCTAAACCTGATATTGTGAGTATTGGTGCACATGGATTTACTCCATCAAATGTTTTAAAATCTGAAAAAGATTCTAAGGATGAATCTTTTTCATTATTTGGTGGAACTAGTATGGCAGCACCATTAGTTTCAGGAAGTGCCGCAATTCTGATTGAAGAAATGAAAAAACAATTTCAAGATTATGATTCATTTGCTATTAAAAATATTTTAATGTCAACTGCAACTGATTTACAAAATGATCCATTTGTCCAAGGATCTGGATTGGCAAATATTGAATCTGCTTTAGATTATGTTCATGGTAACAATGGTGTTTTCATAGTCTATAATGATTCATCATACAATAATTTAAAAAAAATTCTAAATCCTGCAATTCTGAACTTGAATGCTACTGAAATTGGATTTGAAAAATTTCAATTTTCTTCTAAATCCTTTCCTATGACTAGTTGGTTTGCTGGACAACTATCACCTGGAGATAGGACTACAACTACATTCACAATTGAAAATCCTTCTAATCAAACACTTACAATAAATTTGGAACCAAAAAATATTTCATTGATTAAACAAACTCACTTTAACTCTACTACAATTGTACGACAACATGATTCAATCCTTAACAAAACTGATACTTTTATTCCAAATTATGTAAAATTATCTGATATTAAAGATAATTCTAACTTGCATGACTATTTTGATGATGAAAATTCAATTCCTGACGAATCCTCTTTAATGGTATTAAATGTGAATTTTCCATTTGATCAATTTATGAATAACACTGCTGATGTTTATGCTGATGATTTAAAAATTTCTTCATTATATCTTTATGATTGGCTTGATAACAATGATGATTCGGAAATCACATCTGATGAGTTGTCTATGGTTAATAGAGGAGGATCATGGGGTACAGTTCAAGAATTACGTATTTCAGAACCAAATGAAAAATTTAATGGTACTCCATTAGTTGGAGTGTATCCTGTTCCAACAACATTTTCTTATTGGTTAGGTAATACAAAACAAAATTCTACTTCTATGGATTATACTTTATCTGCAAGTTATTATCAGAAAAACAATTGGCCTGTATTGTGGCTTGACTCTAATATCATTAATGTTCCACCAAAAACAACTACTAATGTTGATGTAACTTTAGTTGTCCCTGATAATTTACAAACTGGTGTATATCAAGGATTTTTAAATTTTCAAGGAGATCAACATTCTGTTAATGCACCTGTTTCTTTTGTAGTTAAACAACCAATAATTGAAAATGACACTCAACTTTTGATTCAAGGTTCATCAAGTAATGATGTGCTTTATGGAAATGGATATACGAAAGGTGGATTTGATATGTCTAATCGATACATGGCTGGTGATTGGAGACAATATTATTTTGATATTCAAAATGAATCTATTAACACTGGAATGATTGAACTTTCATGGGAATCTGATAATACAAATCTTGCATTATTTGTAATCGATCCATCTGGAAAAATAATTCAAACAAATGTTCCTTCTGGAGTTTTTGGTCATTTTCTTGGATGGCCATCACTTGATTGGTTGGGTAATTCAATTTTTAGTCAGGGTGGTGGATTTTTTCCAGTAAAAAATAAAGATGACACTTCAACTTTGCTATACATTCCAATTAACCAAACTGGTACTTACACACTTTTAACACATTCAACTTTGTTTGGAGGTATCTCTGTTACTGAACCAATAACTCTTGCAGCAAAGTTCACAAATATTTCAAATAACCCTGTCATTGATTCTGAATTAAAACCTCAAAATATTGATGATAAAGAATTTGAGGAAATATCTAAAAATCAAACTTCATTGATTTCAAATAATGATACACTGAAATCTTTTGAAAATGAACCTGATCCGGGATTTGATATTGGACTTTTACTAGGAATTACTATTGGAGTTGCGATCGGAATATCTTTCATATTCATTATTAGGCAAAAAAACACTTGAATTTCAAACAAGGTTTATAACCAATTTGTCGAGTAATTCAGCTTGAATGTCAGAGGTTGGGACAAAAAAATCTGATGGGTTATCCCGCAGAGATTTTCTAAGATTAATGGGTGCCGCAGGAACAGGCTTAGCTTTTGCTCCGTTTATCCCATTTGGTGACTTTATGCCCAATCCAAATCAGGCATCATTAGAAAAAGTCCCAGTAATTTTACCTGATGGAACTCAAGCAAATATGAATACTTTTGAAATTAATTCAGCACAAGTCATAACATATCCTTCAACTGGTGATGCTGCACTTGATGCAGAAGCATTTCGTAAATGGCAATTCATTAGACTTCCTGAAGAACTAGGTGGTGCAAAAACTGACACAACTAGTATTCGTGCATATAGTATGATCTGTCTTCATCTTTGGTGCTTATGGAAGTATTGGCCTGATGATGGAAGAAAAAGAGGCGAATGTCCTTGTCATGGAAGTATGTATGATCCTGCAACTGGAACTGCATTTGTTGGACCTGCATCAGTACAAGCTGCACCATCTAATACCTTGCCGCAATTAACTTTGGAAATTGATTCTGATGGATTTGTATTTATCTTACCGCCTAAATTTGACGCAAATAGTAATGGAGTAATTGGATATGGCCGTTTCACTTAGTAGACACACGGGTATAGTAGCCCTACTTTATTGGATCTGGGATGGAGTAGACAGAACTATTTTTACTGCAATTAAATTTTCTTTCCCTGCAAGATTTGTAAGTCCGTTTGGATTTTTAGGAATGTTAACATTTACTGTATTTATTATTCTTGGAGTTTCAGGAGCTCTGCTAATGTTTTACTATCAACCCATTTTGGATAGAGCATGGGATAGTGTTGAATTCATTAACGATGATGTACCATTTGGTTTTCATATAAGAAATATTCACTATCATGGTTCTAATGCAATGGTTTTACTTGCAGTACTTCACATGTATTATCAATACTTTAGTGGAAGATACAAAATCCGAAACGAAGTTTTATGGATGACTGGTGTAATTCTTGGTGTTGTTACAATTCTTGAAGCTTTTACTGGTTATGATGTTATATTTAGTGAAAGAGCAGAACTTGCGATTAGTATTGCAGCGTCGCTGACGACATCTATCCCTGTTGTAGGACCGACAATTAGAGATGCGGCGTTGGGCAGTGGATTCTCTGATTTTGTTTTAAGATTCTATGCACAACATGTGTTCTTGTTACCTATAGTCATGTTAGGATTAATGGCAGTACACTTCCCAAGATTCTTAGTATTTGATGTACCAATGGTTATGGCAATAGGTGGAGCAATTTTGATCACTGGTGGTGTTTTCCCAATTGATATGGGATTCAAGTTTGAACCGACAGTACCTCCAGGTGTAACAGTACCAGAATGGTATCTTACTGGAATTTACGCTTTTATGAGAACTCAATATGACAAGTTCGTTACTGGATTACTGTGGCCACTTGTGTTTATCATATCTCTTGTATTGATTCCATTCCTTGATAGATACAAGAAATTCTCATGGAGAGATAGACCAATGGTTACTGCATTTGGTATTACTAGTCTTGCACAAATTATGGTAACAACTTACTGGGGATTCTATATTTCTCCAGATGTGTCAATCCCATTGGTAGAGCGTTTGGTAATTGATCCAATATTCTTCTACGGTGTAATGCTTCTACTTGTTCCATTAGGATTTGGATTTACATACATGATGATTAAACTTGCAAATGAAGCTGAGAGAAAATCAAAACTTGCAAAAAGTAATGGTCCACAAAAAGTGGCAACCATTAATCTTTCAGATAAATGGATTAACTGGTTACTTGTTGCACTTTTAGCATTCCAAGTATTCCTCAACATTGCAGCATACAATGCAGCTTTAACAGGAATGAAGAACGTTTCACTATTCTTAATTGGAATTATCTTACTGGTATTTGCAGCATTCTTCCATATCTACAGATATGCATTAAGTCAGCAAAAGAATGCACCTCCACCAGCACCCGTAAGAATAGTAGAAGATTTCCCAGAGCTATCTGAATCAGAAACAACTCCAGAAATTACTGCAGATTCAACTAATGAAACATCTAAACTTCCTGATAATACTGCTGAAGAAAAACCTAAAGAATTAACACCAACAGTTCCAACACCTACAACTAAAGCTGATTCAGACATTGGATCTAATAATACTAATTTAGGATCTGAAGATCTCAAAAAACCTTGATTGGAAAAATTCTGACCAAGCTTTATAAGAACTTGGAAGATTTACAAAAATTATGAGTACTACTACATCAAGTCATGCATACGGAATTGGTGTAATTGCATTAATTATTGGAATGGGAGCTGTCATTGTATTTTATACTTCGTTTTGGCTTCCTGAATCTTTAGAAAAACCATCTGTAGATATTCATATTTTAGAACCTACTGAAAATTTTATCATTAGTATAGCTGAAGGTGCAGCAACTGAAGGAAATCCTAGCTATGTTCCAAACAAACCAACGATTACTTTAACAATAGATAATCATGTTATTTGGATGAATGATGATGTGACTCCACATACTGTGACAGCAGATCATAGACATATGGATTCATTCAGTGGCGAATTTGGTTCTGCAGGAGTTGTAATGCCTGGGGAGTCATATGAATTTATTTTCACTGAACCTCAAGAACTTCACTATCACTGTGATCCACATCCTTGGATGGTTGGTTCTTTAGTTGTAGAAAAGAGTAGATTCTAGTTAGAATATTTTGCAAAAATTATTTTACTTTCAATTTCTTTATGCTGTTCAATAATTGAAACTCTAAATTTTACTTCATAATCTTGATTTGGTTGAAATTCAATAACTGCTGTAAATTCCACTTTGTTTTCAGGCATTGTATCCTTGTTGATAAATAATCTTGAAACATGTTGTGATATCTTCTTTTGATTATATGACTTGTAGATGATATGTTCATTTGAATCTAAAATTGTTGTATTGACTACTACTCCATCATATCGTCCTGGATATAATACAGAAATTGTTCCAATAATCTCAGAATTTTGATGAATATCTGTTGAATTTAGTTCAAATTCTAAATCTCCCATACGTAAGTTCGTGCTATTGTGAATAAATAATTTGTTAAGTGGGCCCAAAGGGCTTCGATCCCTTGACCATTGGATTAGAAGTCCAACACTCTATCCATGCTGAGCTATAGGCCCAGAAACCTACCAATTAATTGACATTTTAAGGGTTTACAGCCATTTTTTATTATAATTTTCTCTTTCCATTTTAAATAAAAATTGCTGTGCATATCCACAATATGGGCCAAAATGATTTACAATTTTTTCATGTAGTAATTCATATTGTTTTTGTGTAATTGTTTTTGTTTCTATTTTGAATTCTTTTGAATAATATTTTTCTAAAATTTTAATCATCCATGTATCTAATGGAAATGCTTCTAATTTATTTAATGAAAATAACATAATACAATCTGCTACTTTATTTCCTATTCCTGGAACTGAACAAATATTTTTTTTTGCTTCATTATAATCACATTTTTTTAAATATTCAAAATCAATTTTTTTTAAAGTAACCATTTTTGCAGCTTCTTTGACAAATGAAGCTCTGTATCCTACTCCACATGCTTTTATCTCATTAATTGATGCATTTCCAATTTTTTCTGGTTTAGGAAATACAAAAAATTCTTTATCTTCAATTTTTACTTTAGTCCCAAATTTTCTAGTAATTTTTTCTAAACTACTTTTAATTTTTTGAATGTTAGAATTTGATGAGATTATAAAAGAAATCATACATTGAAATGGATCTTGTTTGAATATCCTTAATCCTTCATATTCTTTTACAGCTTTTTTCACTATTTTATCTCTTGAAATTGATTTGATTATTTCTTGTATGTTGTCATTATTTCTAAAAAAATCTGTTTTTGAATTTCTAACTGATTTGATTACTCCATTTTTATTTATTTTTAGTATATCTTGACCATTTATCCCATACCAATTTGCTCCATCTTTTTCCCAAAGAAAAACCTGACCGCTGTTTATTGAATTATCTATATCAATTGAAAATTTATTTTTCATCTTAAATGGTTATTTTATCATTAACCATTGGTGCATATGTTTCAAAACCAAATTGTTCATGAATTTCTTGTGCAAATATTTGACATGATTCTGAATCTCCATGAACTGTCCATACTTTGGGATTTCCTTTGATTGTTTTCATCATTGCAAATAATTCTTTTTTATCTGCATGTCCCGAAAATTGGAACTGTTTAACTTCTGCTTGAACACTAAGATCTTTTCCTCTAGTTGATACTTTACCTGTATCTAGTAATTTTTTACCTGGTGTACCTTCTCCCTGATACGAAACTAATGCAATTCCATTTTTACTATCAAATGATAATTGTTGTAAGTAATATACTGCATTACCTCCAACTAGCATTCCAGCTGGAGATATGACCACACATGGTTCACCCATTGCACGTTTTCTTTCTGCATGTTCTCTAATTGCAGTTGAACTTTTAATTGCTTCAGCAAATATTTTAGGATCTCTTAGATAATCTGGATTCTTAAACATTATTTCATTTACCTTTAGTGCCATTCCATCCATTATGATTTTGTGTTTGAAATTTGCACTTCGTAAAATACAAGCCATTTCCTGTGAACGTTCAACTGAAAATGATGGAATAAATAAAATTCCTTTTCTATCCATTACTTCATTTGCAAAATCAATTAATTGTTGTTCTGATGTCTTTCTAGGTATTTGTTCTGTTTTTGCATAAGTACTTTCAGTGATTAGTAAATCTATTTCTCCTATGTCTGTATCCATTTCTCTTAACATTCTTGAACCGTTTGTTTTGATATCTCCTGTGTAGAACAATCGTTTTTTTTCTGATTCAACTAATACTGTACTTCCACCAATTACGTGACCTGATTCTCTAAATTCAAAAGTTGCATTTCCTTTAGTTACTTTTTGTTTAAATCCAATCTCTTTTGCATTTTTCATCATATTATTTAGTTCTGGTAAATCAAACGGATGTGAATTTTTTTCAATTTTTAACATATCATTAATTAATAATTTTGAAAGGTCAAAAGTTGGTGGAGTAGCATAAACATCTGTGTTACCACTTACAAATAATGATGGAACATTACCTGAATGGTCTAAATGAGCATGAGTGATAATAATTGCATCTAAATCTTTAGGTTTTACATGTAGGGGATATTGAGGAGGTGAGCCTCTTCTTCCGAACATTACTCCATAATCCAATAGTAATTTTGTACCATTACAATCAACTAAAAATCCTGATCTGCCTACTTCATTTGCAGCACCTAATACTTGTACTTCCAAGGCTTTGATGCATTTTCAACGACCTTAAAACCTTTTTAGATTGAATCCGATCATTATCCCTAATATAGAATCGACAAAAGCTTTAATTAGTGACAGCTAAGATTGGATCCTCATGGGACGAACCTATGATCAATGGATAGCTGAACAAGACCAAGCTGTCGTAGCAAAAACTCGTGCAGGTGACGAAGGAAACAAAGTACTTCTAAACCAGATCAATTGGATTTGGGTTAACAATCTTATGAACAAGAAAGCAGAACTTAACCCATCATCCGCAGAATTACTCGATTGGGTAACATCTGGTCAAATTGATGCAATGAGAAAATAAACGTACAAACATCACGTTACTTTTTATTTTTAAATTTTTGATTCTAGATTTTGCGCATAACTTTTTGTTCGATCATTTTCATAACAGGGTTATGATATTCAATCATGGTTTAAATAGTGATATCCACATTTTATTTTTGTAATGCCAATAGCAATACTTCCAGACATTGACGAACAAAGATGTATCGGATGTGCACTATGTGTAGAAATCTGTACAACACTTGGTCCTGATGTCCTTAGGGTAAAACCTGTTGAAGGCTGGAAGAGAGGTAAAGCATTTGTATTTTATCCAGAAAGATGTATTTCTGATGGTGCATGCATCGGTGTATGCCCAACAAAATCAATCTTTTGGATGAGACCAATGAATTACACTGCTGGACAACCAGTACCTCTTCACAAAAACGGTATCTTCATCAAAGGTTGGGCAGAAGACGCAGCACTTTAAGGCTGAATCTTTTAGCACATTCTTTTTATTTTTATTAATTAAAGTAGTTTCTTTACCCAAATGATTTTTTCTTAATTTCTTTTGGCAATATTTTTACAAAATATTTTAAAAACTCATCTTTTTTATCATAATGTATTTCTGAAAATTTATTTTTCTTAAAGAAATCTTGCCATGTTTTTTGAAATTCGGTAAATTCTTTTGGATCATAATTCATTCTAGAACTTTCATGATGTGCAGCTGGAAATATATCTGAAATTTCAATTGGAATTAATCCCATATGTGGATTATATTGACATACTTGAAATGTTTCAAATTCTTTTATTTTCTTTTTTAGAGATACATATTGTTGAGATAGATATCCTGGTTTTGTAGTGGATTCTTTTGTAATCAGTAATTTCTTTTTCTTTGATTTGAATTTTCTAACTATTTTATGAAATGATTGAATTTCTGGACGATATTGATCTTCTTTACTGAATAGAAAAATTGCTCTTTCTTTGAATTTTGGTGTACCTAAACCTAAAAATTCAGAATTTTCAGTCATTACTTCAATCATTTCAAATAATTTTGGATGTGCTCTTGCCTTTTTTATGACATATTCCCATAACCTTCCTTCATAAATTGCCTGTTTCACTTTGTCTACTTCTAGTTTAATTGCATACAAGTTATGAATTGCTAATTCATTAATTTTTGATGTTTCTTCTAATTGACGGAATTCATCAGGGGTATATTTAGAACATATTTCACAATTACATGGAAATATTTCAATATCTGATAAATATCGCGTTCCATCATCTGTAATGTATCTTAATTTTTTAGCATACAACATGTATGAAGCTGAATCAAATGAATCACATCCTAATGCAATTGCAAATGGAATTGTAAGTGGATGACCTGCTCCAAAAAGATGTAGTGGTACTGATTCTGGCATTTGTTTTTTTGCAGCTACAATCATTTGTGCTAATAATCTGTATTCATATGATTCCATAAACTCAACTGGACTTCCTAAGGCTAACATTTGGAAACCCATGTCAACTAATGCTTTTGTTGATTTTGATACCAGATCAAAATGTTCTCCTCCTTGAATTGGACCAATCCAAATTTGTCCATTATCTTTACTATCCTCAAGAGTTTGTTTACAAACTGTAAGTGTATGTTTTACATATGCTTCAGCTTTTTTGATTGGTAATCCATAACCTGTTGGTTTGTCTAATGGAATTGCAAAATCTGTTAATATTCCTGTTTCAAAATTTGCCATATCTGGTGGTAATACTTCTAGATCTCCATATTCTAACACTTGATATCCTCCAGAATCTGTCATGATTGATTTATCAAAATCTATTATTTTGTGAATTCCTTTTTTTACTGCTTCATCACCATAATTATTTTTTGTAATGTATGCATTTGTAATGACAACATCAAAACCAATTTCTTTAATTTTTTTTGATGGTATTGTTTGTTTGACTGGGTGAATAACAGGAACAAATGCTGGTGTCTCTATTTTACCATGATTTGTATACATGGTTCCAATTCTTCCCGCTAGATCTGTTTTAGAAATTTCAAACAAGTAATTAGAGAAAATTACAGGTATTATTTAATCAATGAGTAAAAAATTTTTCTAAATCGTTATTTTTTGTTACTAAATTTAACCAATCCACTTCTTCATTACCTTCTTTTTTAGAAATAATTTCTAATACTTTTTCCACCACTTGTTGGATATTTTTTTCACTAATGTCTATTTGAAATGCTTTTTCTTCAAATTTTTCAATTGTATCGTGCATAATAATTCCTAATACTTCACTACCTGTATTTTCTTTAATTTTAATTTCTGAATAATTCCTTTCTTTATACACTGATTCTAAATCATATGGATTTCTTCTTAATATTATGATTATTTCCACTTGATTTTTTTCTAAAACATATGGTGCTAAATGCCCTACAATTATTTTTTCATTTAATTTTATTTCTTGAAGTATTTTTGCAAGTTTTTGAGTGTCTACATCATTTGTATTTTCATTTTTTTCAAATAAACCTGAATCTTTTGCGATAATATTGATGTCAATTATTGGAAAATTCAGTATTTCTGAAATTTTTTTTGTAATTGTATGTTTACCAACGCCTGGATTTCCAGTAATTACTATTGACATAATATTGAATCATTAGAACTAGATTAAACGATTTCTGCAATACTAATAAGTAGAATTATATTTTTGTGGGTATTGCAAATTGGATTAATTGGAAAAGCAAATGTTGGTAAATCAACATTTTTTTCTGCTGCAACTGAAACAACTGTAGCTTCTGGTAATTTCCCATTTACAACAATCGAACCAAATGTTGGTGTGGCTTATGTACAATCTGATTGTGCTTGTAAGCATTTTGATCTTAAACATGAAAATCCATTATGTATTAATGGTACTAGATTAATCCCAGTAAAATTAATTGATGTTGCTGGTTTAGTTCCAGGAGCACATGAAGGAAAAGGATTGGGAAATCAATTTTTAGATGATGCTAGACAAGCTGAAATTTTAATTCATGTTGTTGATATTGCAGGCGCTACTGATATTCAAGGTCAACCAATATCCGTTGGTTCACATGATCCTTTGGAGGATATTAAATTTGTACAAGATGAATTTGATCAATGGTTTATTGATATACTAAAAAGAGAATGGGATAAAATAACTCGTGAAATAGATCAAAAACGAGCAAAACTTACTGATGGAATTGCTAAAAGATTCAGTGGTTTAGGAATCAAGGATTATCAAGTACAAATAGTATTACAAAAACAAGGTCTAATTAGTAGAAATCCAAAAGAATGGAATGATTCTGATATTGAAAATTTTGTTAAAGAATTAAGAAACAACACAAAACCTATGATTATTGCTGCAAACAAAGCAGATCTTTGTCAAGACCTTGACATTCTTAAAAAAATTACCGATACAATAGTTCCCTGTAGTGCTGAAACAGAATTATTGTTACGAAAAGCTACAAAGGCTGGAATAATTGATTATACTTCTGGTGATAATGGATTTAAAATAAATGAGGAAAAAGAAATTCCTATACCACAACAAAAAGCACTTGATTTAGTTAATTCTATTTTCTCTAAAATTCCATCAACTGGAATTCAAAAAATTCTAAATAGTGCAGTATTTGACTCGTTAAATTTAATCACTGTTTTCCCTGTTGAAGATGAATCTAAATTTACTAATAAGGAGGGTGTGGTTTTCCCTGATACAAAATTACTTCCACAAGATTCTACTGCTAAAGATTTGGCGAGTTTAATTCATGCTGATATCGCAAAAGGCTTTTTGCATGCAATAGACTGTAAAACCAAACAAAGAATCAGTGGTGATCAAAAATTAAAACACGGTGATGTAATCAAAATTGTATCTACATTAAGCAGGGGATAAAATGTTAGGCTTAGGAATTGAAAGTACTGCACATACATTTTCTTGTGCAATAATTGAAAAAAAAGGTAAAAAAGGTAAAATTCTTTCTGATATCAGAAAAATTTTTCGACCTGAAGCTGGCGAAGGTATTCATCCTAGAGAAGCGTCTCGTCATCATATTGAAAATAGTTCTTCTGTATTATCTGAATGTCTTAAAGAAGCCAATGTATCTATTCAAGATTTAGATATGGTATCATATGCTGCTGGACCTGGATTGGGTCCTTGTCTGCGTGTTGGTGCCGTAGTTGCAAGATCTTTATCTTCATTTTATAAAATTCCAATTTATCCTGTAAATCATGCAATTGGTCATATTGAATTAGGAAAATTACTTACTGGTTCACGTGATCCTTTGGTTCTTTTGGTTTCTGGAGGTCATACAATGCTTTTGTCTTTTCTTGATAAACAATGGAGGGTTTTTGGTGAAACATTAGATATCACATTAGGTCAATTATTAGATCAATTTGGCAGATCAATTGGCTTTGCATCTCCTTGTGGAAAAAATATTGAAGAATTGGCATCTACTTCTACAAATTATATTCCATTACCATACTCTGTTAAAGGAAATGATGTATCTTTCTCTGGATTATTATCTGCAACAAAACCTATTTCTGAAAAAAGTAAAGTTGATGCATGTTATTCTCTTCAAGAAACCGCATTTGCAATGATTAGTGAAACTGTAGAACGTGCATTGTCTTTTACATCTAAAAAAGAATTAATGATTGTAGGTGGAGTTGCAGCTAACAAAAGATTATCTGAAATGTTAAAGGATGTCTGTAAAAGACATGGTTCTAAATTTTTTGTTGTACCATTAAAATATGCTGGTGATTGTGGTAGTCAAATATGTTGGACTGGACTTTTGGAATCCCAAGTTAAGGAAGGTGTTTCATTAAAAGATACATTTGTTACTCAATCTTGGAGATTAGATTCTGTAGTAGTTGATTATTGAGAATCTTTTTGTTCTATTGCTTGCTCTATGCTTTTTACCCAACCCTTTGTATTAAAAACTCCAAATTTGTATGTCTGCTCACCATCATTTGTTTTTGCTGTAAAACATACTTTTTTTATGAATAATCCCTCTTTCCATGTTTTTATTATATTTTCTAACGGAACATCAAGTACAGTTTCACCCATACGCTTTGTAAAATCCATTATTCTTGATTTTGTTTTATCAAATGCTAATCTCTTATTTGTTAATGTCAAAATACCTGGACCCAAACTATCTTCATTACAATCTTCTTGTTTTATCCTTTTTTCACCATCTTCCATGATTAACTTTTATTGAATTCTTTCGGATATAATGTTAATGAAATTAATAAAAAAAGGCGCTGAGGCTGATATCTATAACGGTACGTGGAAAAATTTTAAATCTGTTTTTAAAATTAGAAAAATAAAAAATTATAGAAATTCTTTACTTGATTCAAAAATACGTAAACAACGTACAATTAAAGAATCACAGATACTTTCTCAAGTAAAATCTTTTGGAATTCCTTCACCCCTTGTTTATTTTGTTAATTTAGAAAAAAGTATGATTGTGATGCAAGAAATTCCTGGAAAGTCTGTACATGATTTATCTGAATCAAAAATTGTTGAAGTATCTAAAGATATTGGAAAGCTAGTTGGACTTTTACATAAAAATGGAGTAATGCATGGAGATTTGACAACATCTAATTTCATTTTATTTAAAAATATTATTTACATGATTGATTTTGGACTTTCTCAAAATACAATTAAACCTGAAGATCATGCAGTTGATTTACGATTAATTAAAGAAATTCTTAACAGTGCACATGCAAAAATTATGGAATCTGCTTGGAAAAATTTTCTAATGGGCTACAAATCTGTAGTTGGAATTGCTTATCAGATTAAAATAGTAAAATTAGTTTCAGATATTGAAAGTCGTGGTAGATATGCACAAGTTGTCTGATTTACTCTTTGTATCTTCAAATATTCACAAGTTTAAAGAGGCAGAAAAAATTTTAAGATCTTTTAACATATCGATCCAATTTTTTAAATTAAATTTAGAAGAAATTCAATCAAATTCTATTAAACAAATTGCAATCAAAAAAGCACAAAATGCATTTTCAAAATGTAAAAAACCTTTGATTATTGAAGATGATGGTCTATGTATTGACTCTCTTGGTGGATTTCCAGGTCCTTATTCTTCTTATGTTCAAAAAACTATTGGAAATAAAGGAATTCTTAATTTGTTAAAAAAAGATAGAAGTGCAAAATTTGTTTCAAACATAACCTATTGTGATAAAAATACTGTTGAATCTTTTGAAGGAAAACTTTTTGGTACTATATCTAAATCTGAAAAAGGAAATGGTTGGGGATTTGATCCAATATTTATTCCAAAAAATACTCAGAAAACTTTTGGTGAATTAATCAATAAAAATAATATTTCACATAGATACAAAGCATTAAAAAAATTTTCTAATTGGTATTTGCGTAAGTAGGAATATAGCGGTCAATAAATCGTTCATTGTTTTGTAGGATTGATATTCTTGAAACAAGACTCTCATCCATTATCGAAAATATTTTACTTTCTTTAGCTATTTCTTCACTGAATTTTTTTACTTCGTGCATTTCTAACATATTTTCATGTTCAAGTCTATTTGTTGAACGTCCAATGTGCATGTATGATTTTATTTCAATAAAGTGTGGACTTGCTTTTCTAAACATATCTGCAAATGCAGGTATCATTTCTTTTTGATCATTGTAATCTCTAATTAGTGTAATTCTTAGAACTGTACGTGTGTCTAGATCTTTTAACATATCTAATGTACGATTCCATCTTTCCCAAGAATCATCATATTTTGGCTTGTTAATTTTTATAAATGATTCATAATCTGCAGCATTTGTTGATAGATACAATTGTGTTGGTAACGCATCTTCATCTTGTAGTTTTTGAATCATGTCTGGTTCTTGTCCGTTTGTAACTAGAAAAATTGACTTTGTTGCTTCCAGTGATTTTAGATATTTAATTAATTCAGGTAATTTTGGATACATTGTAGGTTCACCTGAAAGTGAAACTGCATAATGACTTGGAAGTAATGATTCATCTAATCTTTGTTTATCATTTCTTGAATCTCCGTAAAATCCATCAATTAATTTTTTTCTTTCAGCCATCAATTTTGTTAAAATTTGTTCAGGTTCTGCAACTTGTTCTGGTTCCATTTTCATCGAATCATAAAATTCCATTGGTCTCCAACAATATACACAACGATTTTCACAATACATTCCAGCTGGTGAAAACTCCATACATTGGTGAGTTGAAATTCCATAAAATTTATGCTTGTAACAACTTCCTTCATGTTTAAATGATTTTTTAGTCCAATGACATAATTCAACTGTCGAGTGATCTGCTACTCCATATTTTGCTTTTTTAAGTTGAGCAACTATTGTTGGTTTAATTTGAATTAGATTTTCCTCATCATTATTAACAACTTCACCTGAACAACTCATATATTGAATCTAATTTGATTTACTTAAATTCATTTAGATAGGATATATGACAAAAAATTGCTCAAATTTACTAGAATTAAAGTGTGATTTAATAACTGGAATTACTGAAATAAGTCATAAATTGAAAGTTAAATATGCTATAGTCTTTTTGTTCTTGCTTGGTTCTACACTAAGTATTCCAATTTCGCCTATTTTGGCTGCATCTGATATCGATAATGATGGCATTTTAGATGATGTAGATAATTGTCCTCGCCTTCAAGAGGATTATTTTGGTGATATTGATGGCTGTCCTTCTAAAACTGTAAATTGGAATGATTCTGATTTTGATGCTATTCCTGATGATGTTGATCAATGTATTACACTTAGAGAAAATTATAATGGTTATCAAGACGAAGACGGTTGCCCTGATGATATTTCTGTTGAATTAGTTTTTGATCAAGATAATGATTCAATACCTGATTTAATTGATAACTGTCCATTAATTTCTGAAACTTACAATAACTTCCAAGACGAAGACGGTTGTCCTGACACTCTTGCAATTGATTCTGATTCTGATGGCGTTCAAGATTTTTTGGATTCATGTCCTGATACTTTAGAAACTTGGAATGGATTTGCAGATTATGACGGTTGCCCTGATGAAATTGTTAACCTTGATTCTGATTATGATGGAATTTTAGATGTTGATGATCAATGCATTAATGAACGTGAATCTCAAAATAACTTCCAAGACGAAGACGGTTGCCCTGATTTCTTTGAGGATGTAGCACTTGATACAGATTCTGATGGTATTCGAGATACTATAGATATCTGTCCATTCAATGCAGAAACTTACAATAATATTCTAGATACAGACGGTTGCCCTGATGAACGTTCAACTGATCTATTTGAACATAATTTGACTGATGATGCTGATAATGATGGCGTTACTGATAACATTGATCAATGTTTAACATTGCCTGAAACTTACAATAACTTCCAAGACGAAGACGGTTGCCCTGAATTTTTTGCAGATTATGATTCAGATCACGATGGATTGTTAGATAGTGTTGATGATTGTAAATTTGTACAAGAAACTTACAATAACTTCCAAGACGAAGACGGTTGCCCTGATGATGTATTCACTGAAATTACAATTTATGATTCAGATCATGATGGCATTTTAGATAATGTGGATGTCTGTATAATATTACCAGAAACTTACAATAACTTCCAAGACGAAGACGGTTGCCCTGATGAAATTTCCACTACTGATTCTGATTATGATGGTATACTTGATGCATTTGATAGTTGTAAGTATGCTGTAGAAACTTACAATAACTTCCAAGACGAAGACGGTTGCCCTGACTTACTCTACACAAATACATACACAGTAGATTCTGATGGTGATAGTATTGTAGATAATTTAGATTTGTGTCCAAATCTTCCAGAGAATTATAATAATTTCTTAGACGAAGACGGTTGCCCTGATGATCCAACTATAATTGACTCAGACCAAGATGGTTATTCTGATTTAGTTGATGAATGTCCTGATGAACCTGAAAATTATAATGGCTTTGCAGACACAGACGGTTGTCCTGATAAAGAAATACCTCTTAACCTATTTTCATATCAATTACCTGACAATGATTCAGATGGTGTCGATGACAGATGGGATCAATGTCTTGATGAACCTGAAAATTATAATGGCTTTGCAGACACAGACGGTTGTCCTGATGTAATGGGACATTCAATTCCTAATCTTGATGTTTTATTAGATTCTGATGATGATTTTGTATTTGATAATGTTGATCTTTGTCCTACTCTTGCTGAAAGATACAATGGTTATTTTGACGAAGACGGTTGTCCTGATCAAATTCCTTATGATTCAATAGCTGATGCTGATTTTGATGGAATTATTGATGAATTAGATAATTGTAAATATCAACAAGAAGTTTACAATCAATTCCAAGATGAAGACGGTTGTCCTGATATCCTTGATGATGATTATTCAGTTCGTTCGTTAAAGTATCAATTAATTGACAATGATTCAGATGGTGTCGATGACAGATGGGATCAATGTCTTGATGAACCTGAAAATTATAATGGCTTTTTAGATTATGATGGATGTTTTGATGTAATTGGTGCAGAATCTACTGTTGTTCCAATAACTGATTTAGATGGGGATGGATATTTGGATGACGAAGACGGTTGCCCATCTGAGCCTGAAACATGGAATAAATACAATGATACAGACGGTTGTCCTGATACTCTTCCTTAAATAAATAATTTTTAAAAATATTGTTTTTTTAAGATGGTTAATATCTGTTCAAATTAAAATTAATTCATGCTTCCAAAATTCTCTAGCCGAGCATTTTTAGCTCCCATGGCTGGAGTTAGTGATCCTGCACTTCGATTACAATGTAAAAAAATGGGTGCAGGTCTTGTAGTTACTGAATTTACAAATATTCATAGTATTATTGCAAAAGAAAAACAACTCAAAGATCATATGAAAACTATTCAGGAGTTTATTGAATTTTCTGATCAAGAACGTCCTCTTTCAATTCAATTATTTGGTTCTGATTTATCTGCTTTAGAAAAAGCTGCAAAAATTGTTGAACCCTATTTTGATATAATTGATTATAACATGGGTTGTCCTGCACCTCACATTACTCAACAGATGGCCGGAGGTGCATTATTACAACAAACTAATCTCACTGAACAAATATTTGAAACTCTAGTTGGTGCTGTGAAAAAACCTGTTACGTTAAAAATTCGTTCAGGTGTAACTGATGCAAGTAAATTTCTATTTCGAGAAATTTCTGAAATTGCTGAAGACAAAGGTATTGAAATGATTACATTTCATCCTCGTACTGTTAACCAAGGTTATTCTGGAAATGCTGATTGGGATTTGATTAAAGAACTTAAAGAAATTTCTAGTATTCCTATTGTTGGAAATGGTGATATTACCACCCCTGAAGATGCAAAAAAAATGATTGATGAAACTAATTGTGATTATGTTATGATTGGTCGTGGTGCTATGGGTAATCCATTTTTATTTGAGCAAATTAATGATTATCTTAAAACTAATTCTTATCGGGAATATTCTTTTAAAGATAGACTAAATTCTTTTTTTGATTATTTGCATTTAAGCGATAAATACAAAATTAAATTTGCAAATCTCAAGGGTCAGGCAATGCGTTTCACTAAGGGTATGAAGGGGGGCTCAAAAATCCGTTCTAGAATTACTTTTGCAAAAAATATTGAAGAATTAGAAAAAATTATGGCAAATGCATATTTGACATCATAATTTATTATTTCACGCTCCATTTTATACAAACAACAATCATGTCTTTTTATAGTTAAATTGTAATGTATAATATCCCTTCAAAAACATGTCCTCCAAAAGGATAACGACCTGAGAGGAGTTGTACCCCTCTCAGCAGATTATATTGAATTGATTACTTTTGTATTTTTAATTAATTTGAATTATTAAAGAGCTTCAGAATTTTTCTTTTTTGTTCCAATGTTTAAAACACTTTCAATATCACTAATTACTATAATCCCATCTTCTTCTCCTCCAGAAAATACTGACTCTTCAATTATTTTAGATACTTTTTCTACTATTGAATCATCTACAATTGTACTGATAACTGAAACTTTATTGAATTCCGCAGTTTTTGAAATTGTTCCTCTACCAGATCTAATATTTTGTCTTTTTCCTGAACCTCTGCCTTTACCTTCAGTTATTGTGAATCCACTAACAATTCCATTTAATTCATCGATCAAAATATTCACTTTACTACTTTGAATGGTAGCTTCAATTTTCTTCATAAATTTGCTCATTATAGGGTCAAAATATACCCATCTTTCTTTTCCAATTTTGATAATCTGATGGTTATTTCATTATACTATTTTCTTTTTAATGTAAAAAAAAACAATAATTATGAAAAGTGATGAAAAAAGATCTCATCGGCTCAACTATCTATTAAAATGCTATTTACATAATCCTCAAGAAAGTGAACTTTATCTTAAAGCTAAACAAATGGGAGTGACTGATTCTACTGCTAAAGATTATATCCGAACTGTAATCATTCAAGCCCAAAAAACATGTTCTGTCTAATTTTTAATATATAATTAAAAATTCGAATTCTTCAACATACGTGTAGAATTCATTCGAAATGTTAAACAAGATATTCATAAATAATGAATATGTGGAAAAATTAACATGACTGATATGTTGCTTGATGATGTAAATTCTCTTTTAGATGGGGATTTTGGTGATGATCGTATTTTAAAGCAAATAGCTAGAGCATGTAAAAATAATGAAGTTATCAGTAATTATGAAAGAAATTATGTTAAAAAATTAGCAGAGCAATATTTGGGAAGAAAACCTGATGTCATTCCATCCAAAAAATCAGAAAATACGCCATCTATAACTCCTGATGTAATAATACCTAAAATTCAATCTTCACCACAAACTGCAACTTTTCAATCCCCTAACTCTGATCATTCAAAAACTGGTTCAAAAAATTCAAAATTAATTTTAGGATTGGGAATCATATCTTTGATAATAATAGTTGGTGCAGTAGTTATGTTATCTAGTAATAATGATTCAGTTACATCTAACCCTACCTCTGAAATCAAAATTCAATTGTCTATTCAAAGTGATTTATCTTCATATGCAAAAAATGATATTATTTCAATAAATGGAATTTCTACATCCAACCCTGTAAATTTATCAATAAAAAATGAAAAAAATGAACTTGTTTGGGCTGAACAAATTTCTGTAAAAAATAATGTGTATTCAACACTTGCTATAGCTGGTGGCAATGGATGGGAAAATTCTGGAACATATTCACTAATAGTAGATGATGGATCAAAAACAAAATTCATCAAATTTACATTTACTTCATAATTATTCAAATTCTTTCCAATGTGAATCTATTAAATCTCTGAGTCTTTCTATACTAATTTCATCCATGTATTCACGATATACTATGAATTTATTTTGTCTATTTGATTTTTCATCATATATATCTGAAGTAGTTTTTGGAATTATATTGTTTTTCCATTGTTCCATTTCAAAAATCCATATTGATGAATCTGGATTTGAAAAATCAATATCGTCACATCCTACAACATACAAATAGCATTTTGTTGTCTGGTTTAGTTTTTTATGTAATTGTTCATATGCTATCATTTGTCCTTGTGCGATGTTGATTTTATCATTATGAAATCCTTTGAATTCTAAGATAATGAAACTCCCTTTGTGCTCAATAAGCCAATCAATATCTGTTCCTCCTGATGCTATCATTCCATGTACAATTAGATCCCCTAGGACTTCCCTACCTCGTGTAAATTCTACTTCATCAAAAATTTGGTATTTTGCTTTTGAACTTTTACGAGAAATTTTACTTGGTATGTTTTTTGATTGATTTATTTCAGTATCTCCATAAATTGTATCGATTAATTCATCTGTTTTATCAATCATTAAATTTTGAGTTTTTTTGTTGATGATAAGATCTCTTGTAAATTTTTGTAAAGTTATTTATTTTTCTAATTTATCTAGAAACGCATTCATTATTTTGATCCATATACAATACAAAATATTCTTCTTGATTTTTTCTATCTTTTTTTGCATTTAATGCATCTTGATACATATCAAAATGCTCAATAATGTATAATTGATTTCCTGTATCTTCAAAATAATCAATTCCAACTAAATTAAATCCTGTTTTTGGAGTCAATTTAATTTTTTCATCTTCAAATCTATTGTTTGACAATTATCATTCCTCTATAGATCATAAATCATTAAATTTTTTTCTTCTAATAATGCATGTAAATTATGTACTGAACGATAAACTTCTGTTTCCTTTTTAGCTCCTGTACATACCAATTTCCCTGAAGCAAATAATAAAATCACTGTTTTAGGATCTAACATTCTATGTATGAGCCCTGGAAATTGTTCAGGTTCATACATGCTTCTTGGTATTGTTTTTGCAGCTTTTTCTAAATGAATTTTACCTCCAAGACTAATAGATGAAACAATATTTTGAATTGAAATTATTGCATCTTTTTTTATTTTGATTTTTGCTTTTCTTAATTTTTGAACTACTATATTCACAGCTTTAATTGATAATTCTTCAGATTTAGCTCCTGTACATACCATTTTACCTGTTCTAAAAATTAAGATTGCTGTTTTTGGATTCGTCAATCTAAACACTAATCCTGGAAATTGTTCAGGATTGTATTCTGTTTCTGGAAATTTCTTTGTTATTTCTATTAAATCCATTTTTTGATCAATTGATGCTGATGACACGACATTTACTACACTTACAATTGGTTTAGTTTGTGGCATGCGTGGGAGTTTATATACTTCCTTATATATACTAGCAATAATTTTTGTGTATTTTTATTTTTTTTAATGATGTCCAACCCATTGATAAGTAAATTCTTCTTCAATCATATCTATTACCATTTTATTATTTTTAATTTTAGGTAAATTTACATCAAAAAATCCTAGTTGACCTTTCCATGGAATTGGAATTCTAAGTGGTTTTGGATTTTTTAAAATAAATCCATACATTTTTTCTTGAAATTTTTTTGAAGAAAAATGTTTGTTTTTATCATTTTGAATTTCTTTTGTTGATTGATATTTTTTTACATCATAGATTTCTGCTTTACCTATTATTGCTCCTGTTGTTAATTCTTCTTCTATTTTCAATTTTTTACAATCCTCTTTCCTTATTTTGATTGGAGCATGTACTAAAAATTCACCCCGATAATTTGTATTCCAGTTTCTTAATTCTATTGTTTTTTTATCTTGAATAATTAATTCTGCAAATGGTTGACAAATTGAAAGACATTTCATAATTATTATGGTGACAAAGATTTGATGTACATTAAAACTGTGAAGCTTGTTTGACTAGTTCTGAGAGTTGACTGTTTCTTGCTTCAGGAAGCTCTGTTATTCCTCCAATCAAACTATCTGTTACAATTCCTTTTTCTGCTAATACGTTGGCAGCCATTAATGATGTTCTTCCAGCCATACAGACCATTAGAGATTTCCCTTTTGATTCTTGAATTGAATTGTTTATTTCATCTGGAATGCCTTGCCCTGATAATAGTTGCTGCGCTGTTCTTGCATTTGGTACAACAATTTTGCTTTTATCAATGCCTAATGATTTTGCTAATAATTCTAACCCTCCTTCTTGTGGTGTATATTGTGTGTGTACCCAAATAACTTTATCATAATTATCTGAATTTGAGGCTACTTCTTCTTGTGACACTTGTCCTGGTGGTTGAATTTTCCCAATTTTTTCTAAATTCTTCCTATATTTTTCAATTCCATCACAAATCATTACTACAAATTTACTTCCTTTATTTGCACTAGCTAATTGTAAAGTTGCATAAAGTTCTAGGGCACTACTTTCTCCAATATCGTGTCCTTTTTCTACAAAAAATTTTAAAAGTGGTTTAGCTTTTTCAAAATCTACTTCATATTCTCCAGCATATTTGTCTGGTTGATAATATTTCAAACCATCTGCATTATTGTGAGTTCTAATTCCTGCAACATCTTGTCCTCCTGGTGGAAATATCACATGAACTCCCTTCTTGTCATATTTTTCAGAGATGTATCTACTTAATCCACCTGAAGTACCACCTGTACCAAATGTACATAGAATGTTAAAGTCTTGAAGTGATTTCCCCTCTTCGTGTAATTGTTGATCTATTTCAGCTCCAGTTATGGTTCTATGTGCATTAACGTTCAAATCATTATCATATTGTTCTGGACAAAAACAATTGTAAATTTTTGAAAGTAATTTTGCTAAATTAATAATATCTTGTTTGGCTAACAATGATTCAATTTCAGTAATTGAATTATCATAAATACTTGGATCAAAACCCAATTGAGATAATTGTGAACGTACATTAGCAGCTGTTGCTTTTGCAACTAATTCATCTTTTTTTCCTTCCATTCCTGGTGCAGGACAAATATCCATTTCTAAATCCATTATCTTGATATTCATATTTCTTAATTCATGAAATACACCTTCTTGTAATTTTCTTGAAACAATTGTAACCACTTGTAATCCTAGTTTTGATAACATGCCTAATGCAATTCCAAAATTACCTGATGTTGCTTCAATTACTGTTTGACCACTTTTTATTTTCCCTGTCATGATTGCATCATGAATGATATTTGCAGCTGGTCTAACTTTGATTGAACCTGTAAGTAATGTAGAATCTAATTTACCATACACTTGTAATTCTGAATTTGAAAGATCTAATTTGTAAATTTCTTTAGCACATTCTTTGAAATCTGATGTAATGTCTACTAGCGGTGTAGCATTGACAATTTTTCCACCTTCTTGATTATTTTCCAAATGTGGTACTTTATTCCAAATTTCTTCTTCAAATCGTTTAAGAAGAACTTTATCAATAGTATTGTCCTGATTTTGTTCCAAATTTATCTCCACTTTTCGATAATTTTAGAGGTCATATAAAATATCTTATATTTTCAACTTAGTTTTTTCATCTTTTTTAAATTTCTTGTATTTATGCATCTAAAAGATTGATTACTTTATTTGGAATATCCTTTAATCGACTTACTGCCATAGTTTTATCATATCCCAAATGTTTGAGATTATTTGCTATAGTGGTAGCTCTTATTGTGTTTGGTCCTAATCCTAAAGCAACCATGGTGATTCCTAACCCTTTTAGTGATTTTGTCATCTTTCTAACTGCATTGGAATCTGATGGTTCTCCATCAGTTAATGTCAAAAAAATATTTGGTCGTTTTGCTTGTAATGTTGAAAACATTTTATCATAAACTTCTGCTAGTGGTGTTGAACCATTTGCAACTATTTGTGCTAGTCTTTTTGCAGTTATACTATTCCACTTTACATTTTCTTCTTTAATTGACCAGCATACCATTGATCGATTTTCCGTACTAAATGCATATACTGCAAATTTTACTTTAAGGAATGCCAAAACTTCACATAATGCTATTGTTGCTTTTTTATATTCAATAGCATCTGAAGATATACTTGATGAATGATCCAATAAAATTATAATTTTTGTTTTAATTGATTTTTTAATGTCTGTAAAAAATGGTTCATTTCCTTCGATATAATTTTCATCATCAAATTCATCACCTGATCTTAAATGCTGCTCTTTCCAACCTGTTTTCCATTCTTTAAATTTCATTTTCAATCCATTAATCAAACTCATATCGTAGATGATTGTTTCATCAATGTTTTTTGTTGATGGAATTTGAATTCCGATTGTTTCTGATGAAAGTCCTTTATTCTCATTTTTTTTATTTTCATTAACTAATATTTTGTATTCATCATAGACATTATCTCCTTTTACTACTGCAGAAGTATCAATTGCACCAAAATCACTTTCTTTATTTTTTGCAATTATTTTTAACACTTTTTTTAATTCTTCTTCTGATAATGCCATACCTGCTTTCATAAATGCTACAGAAATTGGAAT